>JAGLSL010000053.1 GCA_023135785.1 bacterium | reverse complement strand
AGGACATTTTAGACCGAAGAATTGATAGCGAAGAAGACATTGAAGAACATTACGGAGAAATTGCTGAAAGATTTTTCAATGCCAGAACACAGGCGCTCCAAAATACAAAGTATTATTTATCTCTTGTAAACGATTTAGATATTTATGTTGCCACTTCAATGAGAAATAAGCAAGACTTTCTGGATATGGCTATTGCTTGTCAGACTATCTTTAAAGACCCCAAAATTAGAAAGCTTAATTTGCGATATTTTGACCCAACGATGAGTGCGGCACATAGCCATGAGGACAAAGGATTGATAGAATGTTTAATGGTACGGTGTGTAAAAGCTTTAATTTATTGTGCAGGAATAAAAGATAGTTATGGTAAAGATGCAGAAGCGGCAATGGCATTAAGTTCAGGAAAACCCGTTATTTTTTATTGCACAGATAGTAGCCGTGGTGAATTCTATAAAAAAGTTCATCCATTAACCAAATTGGTTGATTTCAGCACAGGTGTTGTTAACGGGGCAATGGTTGCATTTAATGTTCAAGAAGTAATCGAACTTCTTTCCAGAATCTTTGAAAATAGGATGGAATATGTAATTAAGCAACCCAAAAAAGGATATTTTAAATTAGTAGAAGTAACGACGGAATCGGATATAAGAATTCAAACTAATGACGAGTTGCTCACAAAAAGTTTTTGGAATTATTTTGACAGGTTTATTAAAGACTAATATGGCAAAAAACAGATATAACAATTACAGCAAAGAGCAACTTTTAGAAAAGATTAAGCAGCTTGAAAAACATCGTTATGGTTTGATGTGGGAAAATAAGCAGGAAGAGGTTGCCGAGCAATGTGACCAGGAGTTACCTGTATTACATGAAGACACTTCACGAGAAATAAAAAGCAAAGCCGGATTGCCGCAAAACATTTTAATTGAAGGCGATAATTACCATGCGCTTTACACGCTCAACTTTACGCACAAGCGTAAAGTTGATGTAATCTACATTGACCCACCCTACAACACAGGAAATAAAAGTTGGCGATACAACAACAACTATGTAGATAAAGAGGACAGATACAGGCATTCAAAGTTTCTTTCTTTCATAAGCAAACGCCTGAGATTAGCCAAGCAACTTCTAAAAGATAGTGGCATTCTCATTTGTGCGATTGATGATTACGAAGTAGCGGCAGTAAAACTGCTCCTTGACGATATCTTCAATGAATTAAATCGTTTAGGAACCTTAGTTGTAGTTCATAACCCGAGAGGAAGGAATGACGACAAGTTTTTCGCCTCTCAACATGAGTACTTACTCATTTATGCAAAGAACTCTGACAAAGCTCATGTAGGGCATTTCACTTTAACAGAGGAAGATAAAGACCAATACAAACAGTTTGACGACATCTCGGCTTTTTCTAAAACATCATTCATCAGAACGGGAAACAATTCAAAGCGAACCGAAAGACCAAACCTTTACTATCCTATTTACTACCACGAAAAGAAAAACAAACTATCACTTGAAAAGCACGACGGTTGGGAAAAACTTTTACCGCTAAATACAAACGGCGAAGAAAAAACTTGGCGTTGGGAGAAAAAAACTTTTAGTGAATTACACGAAACCGAATTATTCGTTAAGAGGGTAAAAGGTGAGAACAAAATCTTTAAAAAAAGAAGATTGCGTGAAACAACAGGGAAAAAGCCAAAAACAGTTTGGTATAACCCAAAGTATGATGCTTCAAGTAATGGTATTATGCTACTTCAAAAAATTTTAGGCAGAGAAAATACTTTCAACTATCCGAAATCACTTTATGCCGTCCGGGACATTTTGGAATTAACAACAAATAAAAACTCCCTTGTTGTAGATTTCTTTGCAGGTTCTGGAACAACAGGACATGCAATTTTAGAACTCAACGACAAAGATGGAGGCAAACGACACTTCATTCTTTGCACAAACAATGAAGTGGGTGAAGCAAAAGAGATTGAATTTAAAAACAAATATAACATCGGTGCTAAAGAATTTACAGACTGGAAAAAAGAAAAAAGGAAAGAGTGGAAAGAATGGTGCGATTTATATGGAATATGTTCATCCGTAACTTATCCAAGGATTAAAAAAGTTATCAAAGGATATAATGGCAATAAGTCCATTTTTGCAAACCTTAAATATTTTAAAACAGAGTTTGTTCCACAGATACTCACAGACAACGACAAACGAGTTTTAGTAAGTCGCAGCACCGAATTGCTTTGCCTTGCGGAAAACACGTTTGAATTGATAAGGCAATCCAAAAGAAAAATGGAATATGCCATTTACCTAAACCCAAAACAATTGACGGCCATTATTTATGATGAGGATGCCATAGAGAAATGCAAAAAAGAATTGGAAGCATTAAAGCCAAAAGACAAGACAGTAATTTATGTTTTCAGTTACGACCATGAGTATAACGTAGAAGATTTTGAGGATTTAACTATTAGTTTTACTGTAAAGCCAATACCCGAAGCGATTTTAAATGTATATCGCAAGAATGCTAAACTGAGAAGAAAATGAAACAGATAGAATTCCAACAAACCTATATCAACGAAGTTGCAGAGACCGCATTGAAATTTCTCAATGATAAATATCGCGAGCAAAGCACTATTGTTTTTAAAGCGCCAACAGGTTCAGGCAAAACTTATATGATTTCGCAGGCATTAACGAAGATCGCCAAGCAAAGCCAAGACCCTTATTCATTTATTTGGATATCCGTTAATTCACTGCACGAGCAAAGCCGTCAAAATCTTTTAAGATATCTGGAAGATGAACGGTTACTGGATTGTATCGGCATTGATGAAATTCAAAATAAGACAATAGAACAAAACGAAATCGTCTTTTTCAATTGGGATAGTTTGATTAAGGATAATAATGTTTTCCGAATGGATAACGAAAGCGACTGGAATTTACAAAGTATGGTCGCCAACACTAAAGAAGAAGGCAGAGAAATTATTTTAATCATTGACGAAAGCCATCGAACGGCTAAAGCTGAAAAAGCACAAGATGTAATTAAGGAAATCGGGCCTAAACTAATCCTTGAAATGACAGCAACCCCCTTAAAAAGTTTTGGAACCCAGATAGAAATCCCACTACAAATAGTTATTGATCAAGAAATGATTAAACGTGAAGTTCAAATCAACCCCAATTCGCAACACATAAAAGAGAACAAAGAGCTTTTGGAAGTTGCTCTTGAAAAACGCAAGCAACTGAAAGCCGCTTATGAGAACATGGGGGTAAACATCAATCCGCTCATACTCATCCAAATCCCAAATAGGAAAGTAACCGATTCAACAGCACCAGAAGATTATATTATTGGGCTTTTAGCAGAACACAACATCACGCAATCTAATGGCAAATTAGTAACTCGCCTTTCAGGTGACGATATAAAAGAACTTGATGAAAAAGTTAAACCGAATGATAGCACAGTGGATGTTCTCATTTTCAAAGAAGCCATAGCGTTAGGCTGGGATTGCCCCCGCGCATCCATTCTTTTTTTACAGCGTGAATGGAAACAGAACCGGTATGTATTTAACATTCAAACCCTTGGTCGTATTATGCGAATGCCTGAACAAAAACATTATGATGAAAAACCAGAGTTGAATATAGGTTATGTTTTTTCTGCTTCTGATAATTTTGAAATTGTTCAGGAATTGGCAGGTGATTATGCAAGTTCTCGGCAAATGAAAAGAGATGAGGGCCGATATTTAAAGCCAGTCAAAATTCATTCTGAATTTATCCGCAGGAAAAGAGAACTTACTCGGCTTTCAGGTGATTTCAAGAAATGTCTGTTTGAAGCGGCGGAAGAACTGAAAACGAAAGATGAAATAAATTCCAACGTAAAAAGTATTCAAAAATCTTTTGGCGTAGCAGGTAAAGCCGCAACGATTGATCTTGACCAGAAAATAGAATTTGAAAAACAAATTCAAATAAAAAAAGACATTCGTGAAGTAACCGACAGCTACACTACCCTTTGCGGTGAAATGACTTCACCTTATGCAAAATCCCGTTCATCTCAAATCATTAAATCTTCTCTTCGCTCATGGTTCAAAGAAGTTTTCGGAATCGGCGATGAAGACCAGGTTTCAATAATTGTAATGCAGCGACACTATAAGCCCAAATTTAAACAACTGTTAGAAGTGGCAAAAGAAAAATATAAACAACTTCCGACTAAAAGCGAAGAAATAGTTGTAAACAAAGATTGGGAAGCGCCCGAAAGCATGAGTATTTTCTCGGATTATGCTGAAATAAAAAAATCAGATAAGTCTATCATTAAATCCGAAGATGAAAAAAAGCTTTTCGTTAAGAAAAACAAAATCGGCAAGATAGAACTTTCAAAACCTGAAAGAATATTTATTGAAGGACTGGAAAAAACCGATGATGAATTGCAATGGTGGTTTAAAAATTCTTATGGCGAGAGCAAATATTTCAGCATTGCATACAAAAAAGCAAACGGTCACTACTATTCCTTCTACCCCGATTTCATTTTAAAAACAAAAAAAGAAACTCTCATTGTTGAAATAAAAGACGATAATGGTTTCAAGACAGCGGAAAACGCTTTGAAACTTCGTGCAAGTCAAGATTATCTCGCCAAGTATAAACACAAAGAGAAACTTCGTTTTTATATCCTTTCGCCGAATGATTATGATAATTTCTTCCAGCAATTACAGAGTCAAGACTTAGATAAATTCAAATCCCTTTTTGAGGCAGGATTGCTTCGTTACATCAAGAGTCAACAAGTTATAATAAATAATAAAGATAAAAACGAAATAACTACCAAAGAAAAGGAGTGGTTGCATGAGGTTGAAAAGGAATTAGAAAAAACGATTGATGAACATAAAGACACAAAGCTAAAAAATGAACTGCTACAAATGCAATTGAATGATGCACAGGAAAACATTAAAGTGCTTTCAAAATCGTTAAGTCAGATAAAGCCAGAAAAAGAAAAACGAGAGAAAATTAAAATTCAAACACCCTTCAATATATGTGTACTAGGAGAGGTTTCTGATGAAGTGCTTATAATACAAGAGCTACAAAAATATTTTACTAAAAATGGGGTGGGAACAAATAATTGGGATATTAAGTTTTTCAATAATATAAAACTCCAAAGCAGCGATGTATTGCGTTCACTCATAAAAGGACAGAGCAAGTTTCATCTTGTCATTACAGGTCAAATCCACCATCATTCTGGCAAAGGCAATAAAAAAGCTAATATTATTTCTGAATTAAAAAGCCCTAAATATATACCCAGTGTCGTTGGCTCTGAACCACAAGATTTATTAACGCCAGATAAAACCTTGCAAGCAATAGAGAGTTTTTTCCAGCATTAAAATAGTTGCCTATCCTGCCATGACTCCGACGACATGGGTTGTGTTTTAGGAAAGAAGAGCTCATGCTTAACGAAGAACAAAAGAAGAAATTATTAAAAATAGCGCGGCAGACGATAGAGACATATATAAAAGAACGAAGGGTGGCTGAATTCAGCGAAGATGACCCTGAACTTTCGGAAACTTGTGGCGCTTTTGTAACTTTAAGAAATGCAAAGAGTAAATCTCGTGACGAAGACGAATCTCTTAGGGGTTGTATCGGGCATATTATAAGCAACGAGCCGCTTTACAAGACGGTGAGGGATATGGCTATTGCCTCAAGCACTCAAGACCCCAGATTCCCCCCTGTTACCACGGATGAACTCAAAGACATAAAAATAGAAATATCTGTTCTTTCTATTCCTAAATTAATAAAAGATATTAAGGAATTTGAACTTGGTAAGCATGGCGTGATTGTTCGGAAAGGTTTTAATCAAGGCTTGTTTCTGCCGCAGGTTGCCACGGAAACCGGCTGGAGCAAGGAAGAATTCCTATCAAACCTCTGCTCTCACAAAGCCGGACTTTCATCTGATGCGTGGAAAGATAAAGATACAAATATCCATATATTTGATGCGGAAGTGTTTGAAGAAAAATAGATGACAATAAAATCCGAAACTCGAATATCCCCCGAGAAATCTGAAAGATTTCCGTGACTGAGTCCTCGGAATTTCTCTGAAATTCCAGAGGTGAAATTCGAAACAATATTTAATGACAGAATCTCAAATGACCAAAATAGTAAGTTTAGGAAATTATAAAATTAGAATTTTGAATTTGTTTCGTGCTTCGGGTTTAGGATTTCGAATTTTTAATTGATTGACCTTTACTCCTCTGTTTCGCTACAATCCCACCATGGCAGGAAAAATCATTAAAAACAAGCGGGCTTTCTTTGAATATCATATTACGGATAAATTTGAAGCCGGGCTTGCGCTTAAGGGAACCGAGGTTAAATCTCTACGGGAAGGCAATGTAAGTATAGTTGATTCTTTCGCACGAGTTGAAGCCGGAGAGGTTTTTCTCTACAATATGCACATTACACCCTACGAAGAGGGTGGGATATTTAATACATCTCCGACCAGAAAAAGAAAACTTCTTTTAAATAAAAACGAGATAAAGAAACTTTCGGGAAAACTCTCTCTTAAAGGATTGACGTTAATACCTCTTAAACTTTATTTTAGTAGTCGGGGTTGGGCGAAGATGGAGCTTGGGCTTGCAAAAGCTAAAAAGCTTTTTGATAAACGCGCCGATTTAAAAAAACGCGACGTAGAAAAAGAAATAAGAAAAGCAGTAAAAGATAATAGTTAATGGGTAACGGTAACGAAACCCGTATCGGTCAGGGTTAGGGTAACGCAAAAAAAGACGATTAACGTAATCCCCATTGATTTCTACGAAATCATAACATGGGGACAATGCCGAAAAACGAAACGGGCATCGTAACCGTTCAACGTTAAACGAGTATTACATGGGGGTGCCAAGGCATCGACATGGAGCAAGTAGCTAAAGGGAGCATGCCGAGGTCGTCGGGAGGCCTCGTAAAAACACCCGACAAAACACAAAAGCTGAAGAAGCTGTAGCTTTCGCCGCTTAAGGCGGCTGACATCCTTATACGCTTTCGCCTATTGGGCATTAAGGATGCAAGAAAATGGGCTTACCTTTCGTTTTAGGTCTGAAGGACGAGAGGAAAAATCAAGCAGACTCGTTTCTTTTTTATCTTGTCCTTAAGAGAGAAAAGAAATTAAACTAAAATAAGGAACAAGCATGTAGTCGCCTTTTAGGAGCTTCTTTATGGACACGGGTTCGATTCCCGTCACCTCCACCAAATTTATTTCTTCGCGTTACATAACGCGAAAGATTTTGACATAAGCGCCAGTTTTACAAAACAATTATAGACATGAAAACAACGCCTCTAATCCGAAATCCGAACAGCCCAATAGGCATGTTTGATTCCGGCGTTGGTGGTCTAACTCTTTTAAAAAGTATAAAGCGTATTCTTCCAAATGAGCAATTAATATATTTCGGTGATACTGCGCATCTTCCTTATGGAACTAAGTCCCCGAAGGTTGTCCAAAATTTTTCCCTGCAAATAGCAAAATTTTTAGTAGGTTTTAAGATAAAATCTTTAGTCATAGCTTGTCATACCGCTTCTTCGGCCGCCCTTTCTGATTTAAAGATAAAACTGGACATACCCGTGATCGGTGTTATAGAACCCTCGGCGCAAAAAGCCGTAACAACGACAAAAAACCAGAAGATTGGAGTCATCGGCACAAAAACAACCATTGAAAGCGGAAGCTACCAATCTTTTATACAAAAGATAAATCCTAAAATATCTATAACTACAGTTGCCGCCCCTCTTTTGGTTCCGCTTGTCGAAGAAGGCTGGATTAACAAAGAGGCTACGCAAATTATTCTTAAAGAATATGTTGCGCCTTTTAAAAAAGCACAAATAGATACACTCATACTTGGTTGCACTCATTACCCTCTTATAAAACAGCTTTTTCGCCGAGAGCTTGGGCCAAAAGTCTTTCTTATAGACGCTTCCATAGAAACGGCTCTTTACTTAAAAAAGCTTCTTAACCAAAAATCGCTAATTAATAATGGTATTTCTACGCCCGATTATCGTTTTTATGTAAGCGATGACCCTAATAAGTTTTCTAGATTAGCCCGAACATTTCTCGGTGAAAAAATTAAAGCAGTAAAACCTGTCGACTTAGAGAATTGGAGTTATTAAATTGGGTGTTTTTTTATCCGCTTACTACGCCTATCGCTTTTTAAAAACCGATAGGCGTAGAGCAGAGGATTAATCTTCCCCCACTTGAAAACTTATTGTCATTAGAGTAAAATAGCGGAAAGAGGCCTTGCTGGCTACCTATTAAAAGTATTCTTTTTTAAAAAGTCGGATAAAACGATGTGCTTAAAAAGGAAAGAAATTATTGTGGACAAGTTGTTGGTGGTAAATCGCTTTTTAGGGTTTTTCCCTACCAAGAGAAAAACAAAACCAGCCCGCCGAAGGCTTTCTTGTTTTGCGTATACGCTTACACCGCCACCTCTTAATAAGTCGTTCTTTTGTGTGGATAACCTGTGAATAAAAAAGGGTTGAAATGAGTTTATCTAAAGAAATCAGCGTCTGGGATAAGGCTTTACTGGCAATAAAAGACCAAGTTGACGAAAAAAGTTTTAATATGTGGTTTAAACCGCTTAATTTTATTTCGTCTGACAAAAATATTCTTAACATTGAGGCTCCTTCCCAATTGTTCGCCGACTGGATTAATAAAAATTATAAGGAAATAATAGATAAAGGGTTGTCTTCTGTCGCAGATCAGAAAATAAAAATAGATTTTTCTATACGCCGCGAAGTTAAGGGAAGCCCAAAAATCAAAAAACAAGGTCCATCGCTTTTTGATAGACCCAACGCGGGTTTTTCGCCGCGATTAAACCCCAACTACACTTTTGATAAATTCGTTGTCGGGGGAGGAAACCAGTTTGCTCATGCCGCCGCAATAGCTGTGGCCCATTCTCCCGGCAAAGCATATAACCCCTTCTTTATCTATGGCGGCGTAGGTTTAGGGAAAACGCATCTAATGCAGGCAATAGGTAACGAGCTTACCCTAAAACTCGGAGGTAAAAATGTTCAATATATTTCCAGCGAGAAATTTACCAATCAGCTGATAAATGCAATACAAAACAGAACAACAGAAAAGTTTCGGAAGAATTATCGCTCTTTGAGTGTGCTTCTTATTGATGACATCCAGTTTATTGCCGGAAAAGAAAGCACCGAAGCAGAATTTTTCCACACATTCAACGAACTTTATGATGCCCATAAACAAATTGTGGTTTCCAGCGATCGCCCCCCCCAAGAGATATCCACACTAGAAAAGCGACTTATGTCCCGATTTCGTTGGGGGTTAGTTGCAGACATTCAACCCGCAGATTTTGAAACGAGAATGGCAATTTTACAGAAAAAAGCGTTGTTTTACGGGTATAACGTGCCCGAGGATGTGCTTTCTTATATATGCTCCGGAATTACGGCAAATATAAGAGAGTTAGAGGGCGCGTTAATACGAGTAGTTGCATATTCTTCCTTAAACGGGAAAAGCCTGAACCTTGAAGTCGTGAAAGAACTTCTAAAAGATTTAATAACGGTTAATGATACCAAGAAAACAATAACAATTGATTTAATTAAAGAAGAGGTTAGTAAGGTGTTTAACGTAAAGGTTTCCGAGATGAACTCCAAAAAACGGGACCGGTTGATTGTTTATCCGCGCCAAGTTGCAATGTATTTAGTAAGAGAATTAACCGATTTTTCTCTACCCGGGATAGGTTATAATTTCGGCGGAAGAGACCATACAACCGTAATGCATGCGTGTAATGTGATTAAAACAAGGAAAAAAGCGGATAAAAATCTTGACCAGATGATTAATCAGATAATACAAAATCTAAAATGTTAAGCCGATTAAAGATAGGGTCATTTATATTGTTGATAGTGTGGATATTAAAAAAGTTTTTCCACATAAAATTTAAAAGCATAATAATGGTGGGAATAAAGCCTTACAATGTTTTCCCTATTATTAACAGCACTTACTATTAAGACTATGTTTTTTATATATTAATATATTAAGAGTAATAACAAGGTTTTATTAAAATTTTAGGATAAGGAGGAAAAATGAGAATAAAAACAACACAAAACGAATTATTTAAAAGCTTACAAATTACTCAAGGAGTCATATCTACAAGAACAACCTTACCAATACTTTCATATTTTCTTTTAACAGCTAAAAATGGAAAAATATCTCTTTTTAGCACAGATTTAGAGGTGGGAGTTAAGTGTAGCGTTTTAGGGGAAGTTATAGAAGAAGGAATAATAGCATTACCTGGAAAAAGGACGTTGGAGCTAATAAGAGAATTCCCAAAAGGGGATGTTGAAATTTCCACGGAAAAAAACAGCACGACAATAAAATGCGCAAAAACACGCATACAAATAAATACACTTCCTCCTGACGATTTCCCTAATTTTCCTGAAATTATTGGACAAAAGGTTAGTTTAAAGGGAGACCTGTTAAAGTCAATGGTTCAAAAAACTATTCTCGCTGTCTCTAGAGAAGAAAGTAGATATACCCTAACAGGTTTATATTTATCAATAAAAGGCGACAATATAGAAATGGTGGGAACAGACGGACGACGACTATCTTTAATTGAAGAAACTATTACAGCTGAAGCTGGGAAACAAAAAAAGAGCTGCATACTGCCGGTAAAAACGTGTAATGAAATTGCAAGGATAATGACAGACGAGGAAATTATTTTAACCTTAGGCGAGAAACAAGTGAATTTTGTCCAAAAAAACATTTCTCTTACCTCTCGGCTAATAGAAGGCGAGTTCCCTGACTATACTAAGGTTATCCCTAATAATTTCCAACAAAAACTAATAATTAATAGGCAGGAATTAATAGAAGCGGTTACAAGGGCGTATGTTTTAACTAAAGAGAAAGGCGGTTCCGTAAAGTTTGACATTCAAAAGGATTCTATAATCATCAGCTCAAAGGTTTCAGAGGTCGGAGAATCATCCGAACAGATAATGATTAAAAACGCAGAAAAAGAAATAAAAATAGCGTTTGATCCGGAATACATGCTGGACGCTTTGAAGGTTATAGGAGGTAAAGAGATTTTTGTGGGGCTAAACTCTACAAAAGAAGCAGCGCTCTTTAGGCCCATGGACAACGAAAAATTTGCTTATGTCTTAATGCCAATGGAGATATAGGATGGCCACAAAAGGACCGGAGCCTCTTGGTAAAATTTTAAAAAAAATATGGAAGAAAATAGAAAAACAAAAAGAAGAAAAAACGGAAATTGCACAAGTTTTGGACAAACTCAACTTGGTTTTAGGGAAGAATATAAGTTCCCACGCGAAACCGTACAAGATTTACAAAAAAAAACTTATTATTGCGGTTAATTCTCCTGTGTATTTGCAAGAACTTCTTTTTAAAAAAGAAAAAATAATAGAGGCAGTAAATCAAACCTTTGGTAAAGAAAAAATAAAGGAAGTTAACTTTAGGGTAGGAGCGCCTCGTTAGAGATGTGTGATAATTTATATCCCAAAGCGTTGACGGGATTATTTTTAATGTAGAATGGGCAGATAGTTTTTATATCTAATTTTCAAGCAGAGTTCCACGGACTTTAGTCCGTGGGTGAATGCGTATAAAGGTACCGCGGGTTTTAACCCGTGGGGTTCCATTGGAGAGAACAATGCAAAAAAACGAACAAAAAGATTACACAGCAAAAAGCATTCATGTTCTTAAGGGTGCGGATGCGGTAAGAAAAAGACCGAGTATGTATATTGGAAGCGTCTCTGAAAGAGGGCTTCACCAATTAGTAGAAGAAATTGTCGCTAACTCTATAGACGAAGCAATGGCGGGGCATTGCGACGAAGTAAATATTACCATCCACACCGACAACTCCGTAACGATTGTAGATAACGGCAGGGGCATTCCAGTTGATAAACACCACGGTTCGAATAAATCTGCGATAGAAGTGGTAATTACCACCCTACATGCGGGCGGTAAATTTGACAACAAAGCCTATCAGGTCGCGGGTGGTTTGCATGGAGTAGGAATTTCTGTTGTCTGCGCGCTTTCGGAATGGATGGAAGCAGAAGTTTCCAGAGATGGCAAAATATATTCTATGAAATTTGCCAGAGGAAAAGCCACAACGCCGCTACAAATAGTCGGAAAGAGCCAAAAAACAGGGACAAAAATTGCTTTTTGTCCGGATAAAGAAATCTTTACAGTTACAGAGTTTAGCGATGATATTATTATTCCAAGACTTCGAGAATTAGCGTTTTTAAATAAAGGCATAAAAATAAATTTTCTTAATGAGAAAACGACCAAAGAAGAAAAATTCTTTTTTGAAGGCGGGATTGCATCTTTTGTTCAATATTTAAGCAAGAACAAGGGTATGTTGCACGATAAGCCTATTTATTTCGAAAATACAAAGGATAAAATCATTATAGAATTTGCCATTCTTTTTACGAAGGAATACAAGGAACACACGTTTTCCTTTGCGAACAACATTAATACGCATGAAGGAGGAACACATCTTTCGGGTTTTAAGGCTGGATTGACGCGCGCAGTAAACGATTATATGCACAAGCATTATTCAGATAAAGAAATAAAAGCATTACAGCTTTCGGGGGATGATATACGCGAAGGGATGATAGGTATAATCAGCGTGAAATTACCTGAGCCCCAGTTTGAAGGACAAACAAAAACGCGCCTGGGAAATAGCGAAGTTCAAGGAATTGTTAGTTCCTATACCAACGAAAAATTGGGCGAGTTTTTACAAGAGAACCCACCCGTCGCCCGACAGATAATTGAAAAATGCATTACAGCCGCAAGAGCGCGTGATGCGGCAAGAAAAGCGCGGGAATTAGTAAGAAGAAAAGGCGCGCTTGATTCTGCAACATTGCCCGGCAAACTTGCCGATTGTTCTGAAAGGGACCCCACGAAAACAGAGCTTTTTTTAGTAGAGGGTGACTCGGCCGGCGGTTCCGCTAAACAGGCAAGAGACAGAAGAACTCAGGCAATTCTGCCTTTAAAAGGAAAAATTTTGAACGTGCAAAAAGCGCGGATGGACAAAATTATAAGAAACGAAGAAATATGCACCATGATAACCGCCCTAGGCGCTGGCATAGATGAAGATTTTAATATTAGCAAACTAAGATATGGTCGCGTCATTCTAATGACGGATGCCGACATAGACGGATCCCATATTAGAACGCTTCTTTTGACATTCTTTTATAGGCAAATGGCACCATTGCTTGAGCAAGGGCATATTTATATTGCCCAACCTCCCCTATATAAAGTAAAAAGAGGGAAAAAAGAAATATATGTCCAGAACGAAGAGCAACTCACGGCTTTTGTTATTAAAGGGGCGACGGAGGGAATAACTGTCTATGATGTAGCAAAAAAACAAACCATATCTGAAGAAGAAATAAAAGAGATTATTAAGATTCTACTTCAGGTGGAAAAAATATCGCCGTCGTTAAAACGCAAAGGGCTCACGCTGGAAAAATATCTAAAAAACCGCTCCCCAGAAGGAAAACTACCTTTATTTGGGGTGAAAAAGGAAGACAAAACACAGTTTTTCTATAACGAACAAGAACTGGCTTCTTTTATGGAAAAAGCTGAAGCAGAGAGAGCTAATAATTTATCAAAGACTACAGACGAACATTCTGCATTACCACCTTCGTCTGAGAATGAGATGGAAAGCGAATCTTCTCAAGACGGAGGAGAAAACAATGCAAAGACGGAAAAACAAAACGATTTAAATTTTAAGCCTGCACCTAAAAGAACCAACATCTTTTTCGGGTATACGCAGGCAGGATGGGAAGTTCGAGAGTTTACCGAATCTCGGCAAATTGAAAAAATTATAGCGAAGTTAACAGAGAGCGGCCTAAACCTGAATATTCTTCAATCTACCGCAAAGCCCGCATATAGAATAAAAAACGATAGCGAAGAATACCTTGTTTTCTCGGGAATAGAATTATTGGAGAAGATAAAAGAATTGGGGAAAAAGGGTCTTTCTATCCAGCGATATAAAGGACTTGGAGAAATGAACCCCGAGCAACTTTGGGAAACTACCATGAACCCCGAAGAAAGAACGCTTGTGAAAATTCGGCTAGAAGATGCGTATGCTGCTGATGAAATTTTCACGATGCTTATGGGAGACGAAGTTGAACCTCGCAGAGAATATATCCAAACCCATGCACTTGAAGTTCAAAACCTTGACGTGTAAGAGAAAGCAAAAAGGCAAACAAGTTTAAAGTTTCACCTTTAATAGACGCCCTTGGGTTTTTTTGATAGAATAAAAAAACACGCTTGCCGGAATGGCGGAATTGGCAGACGCGCTGGATTCAAAATCCAGTGGACCTTAAAGTCCGTGTGGGTTCAACTCCCACCTCCGGCACTATCTTGAAGGGAGGGATTTAATGAGTACAAAAAAAGTAAGGTTTTTGGTATTGTTCGGAGTTTTTCTCATCGCTACGTTAGTCCCCTTATCTGTTTTTACAGCAAGCCTTAACAAGATTCCTCGTTCTGAAGCTCTTTATTTCAATGGAATGCAATGGGGACCTCCAACGAATTTTAATCCGCTTTCAGGCAATGCGGCTTGGCCTGTTGGTAATAGTAATGAGCAGCAAAATGTTATTTACGAGCCGCTGTTTCTATACAATATGCTCACAGGGGAATCAGAACCTTTCATTGGAACGAAGCGTACGTGGACAGACGAGTATACCTTAAAAATAAATCTTCGCGAGGATGTGTGTTGGCAGGATGAGAAACCACTTACTGCTGCTGATGTCGTTTATACTTTTGAGCTGGCTAAAAAATATTCTCTTGGTTATAGCAACTTTTGGTTATATGTGGATAGCATCGTTGCAACAGGGTCATATACTTTTGAGATTAGACTAAAGAAAGATAATCCCAATAAACTGGTGATAGCTGACCAGCTTATCCTTACTCATATACTCCCCAAACATGTATGGGAGAAAATAGAGGCGGATTTTAATTATGATATAAAGAAAATACGCGAATATAAAAATGAGCATCCGTTAGGCTCGGGTCCTTACGGTGTGTATTATTATTCCACAGAACAAATAATCGTCAAACGCTATGAAGAATATTGGGGGAAAAACTTATTTGGGAAACTGCCTGCTCCTAAGTATTTAATACATCCCATTTCAAAGAGCAATGACGCAGGTAATCTTGCATTTGGAAAGGCAGAGATTGATGTCAGCCAGCAATTCATTCCCCAGATATGGAAGATGTGGGAAAAGGGACTTCCAATCGGAACATGGTACAAACATGAGCCGTACTTTGTCCCTGCCTCAACTCCTTCATTGTGGTTTAACTTAAAAAAACACCCTCTTGATATACCGGAAGTTAGAAAGGCAATCGCTTATTCCATTAATTATAAAAAGATTGCGGAGCTGGCGATGACAAAATATTCACCAACCGCGAACTCAAGCCTGATACTTCCTTTTGGTTCCGAAAAAAAATATTTTGATGAGGGGAGAGTGAAAACATCAGGATGGGATTATAATCCCCAAAAATCCATAAAACTTTTGGAGAGTATTGGGGCAAAAAAAGGAAGAGATGGTATCTATGTTCTCAAGGATGGGACAAGGCTGGGACCTTTTAAGCTTGAATGTCCCTATGGGTGGACGGATTGGATGGTTTCTCTTGAAATAGTTGCAATCTCGGCAAAAAAAGTGGGGATTGAGATGAACACCTACTTCCCTGAAACCCCGGTTTGGTCGGATGATAAATTATCAGGCAATTTCGACATGATAATGGATACACCTGCGGGAAGCCCTACGCCTTCACAGCCTTGGTCAAGGTTCTATACCGTTATGTATTCTAAAGGCGTAGCTCCCATCGGAGAACTTACATTCCGTAATTATGGAAGATACAGCAATGCTCGCGTTGATGAAATTCTGGAGAGAGTTGCTACCATAACTGACGAGGCAGAGATTAAGAGACTCTATGGAGAGTTGGACGAAATATATATGAGAGATGTTCCCACAATAGTGCTTGAATACAGGCCTTGGTTGTTTTATGAATACAACTCGACACACTGGACCAACTTCCCTAATGAGGAAAACCCATATGCTCCACCTCAAGTCTGTATTTTTGGCGCAGGAGTCCGAGCGCTCTATGGTATTAAACCGGTAAAATGATGTATATTTTTGCGCAATGAAAAAATCAGCGAGTCCATACGCAAGGTATCTTACCCAAAAATTAGGATGGTACATTTTAACCTTTTTTATCGCCGTCCTTCTCAACTTTCTCTTGCCAAGGCTTATGCCGGGCAATCCGATAAGCGGTATAGTAGCCAAAATGGGTACTGGGGGAGCGCCAAGCGATGTGCTTCAAAAACTTTATACCTCCTATACGCAGGAATTCGGCTTAGATAAACCTCTGCATATCCAATTTTTTCATTATCTTCTTAATGTTTTACGCGGCGACCTTGGCACGTCCTTCAGTTTATACCCAACTAAAGTCAACGAGATACTTGCCCGAGCGTTGCCTTGGACGATAGCTTTGCAAATACCGGCTATACTGGTCGGATGGATACTTGGTAATTTATTGGGAGCAGTAGCTGCCTATAAAGGGGGCAAATTTGATAGTCTAATTTTCCCTGGCGCATTATTTATAAATTGTATTCCCTATTATTGCTTAGCTATTATTCTACTTTATTTTTTCGGAGTTGTTTTTGACATCCTTCCCATAGGCAGAGGATATAGCCCGCAATTTATACCCTCCTTCTCTCTCCCTTTCTTTTTCGATCTTCTCAAGCATTATGTTCTGCCATTTCTATCTATCGTTTTGGTAGCTATAGGCGGCCAGGCAATCGGGATGAGAGCAACAAGTATTTACGAATTAAACACCGATTATGTAAATTATGCAAAATCGTTAGGTATAAGAGATAGGAAAATTATTCAATATGTCTTTAAGAATGCGATGTTACCCCAGATAACGGGTCTGGCAATTAGCTTAGGAGCTATGGTGGGAGGGTCGCTGATAACAGAAATAGTTTTCTCATATCCGGGAATTGGCACCAGTTTATTCAACGCTATTCGTCAGCAGGACTATCCATTGATACAGGGTTGTACACTTGTTATTGCTATAGCAATACTTGCGGCAAATTTTCTCATAGATATTGTGTACGCAACAATAGACCCAAGGATTAGGGCTTCCCAGGTGGAGGAGCAGAGTTGAAAACCATAAGAACCCTTATTAGATCCAAGAGATTTTTAATGGGATTCTGTGTTTTTTCAATTTTACTGATTAGCACTCTGTTGTTTACTAAGTTCAATTCAAAAGACCCATCCGAAATGGTGGGGTCTCTCTATGAGCCTCCTTCCAGAGAGCATATTTTAGGAACAGATAATTTCGGGAAGGATGTTTTTGTTGAGCTAATATATGGCATTAGGACATCCATATTTGTCGGGTTGGTAGCGGGCATAATCGCTACCATTATTGGGACTACAATTGGCGCCGTTGGCGGGTATATCGGTAAATGGGTAGACCATATGCTCAATAGCCTAACAAATCTCCTTTTGGTAATTCCTTCGTTTATAATATTGATACTTTTGGCTGTTAGCCTTCGACAAAGGTCTCTGATGTTAATTGCAGGGGTCATCGCAGTAACTAGCTGGCCTTGGACAGCAAGAGCAGTGAGAGCGCAAGTTTCGAGTTTAAAGACTAAAGACCATATAAACATGGCTAAGTTAAACGGGAAAGGCACCCCTGAAATTATTTTAACAGAGGTTCTCCCCTATATGTTTTCCTATATTTTTATGGTATTTGTTCTGCAGGTAGCCGGGGGAATATTAAGTGAAGCGGGGTTGAGTATGTTGGGACTTGGTCCCCAAAATACTATCTCTTTGGGAATAATGCTGTCGTGGGCTCTTAATTTTGAAGCAATGAGAACCGGAGCTTGGTGGGCCTTTATTCCACCAGTTTTCTTTATTGCTATTATAACTTTTTCATTATGTTTGATAAACGTGGGAATGGACGAAATTTTCAATCCGAGGTTAAGAAAGTAAAGATGAAAGAACTTCTTGTAGTAAAAGACCTTAGGGTATACTATCATGTTGAACCCGGAGAAGACGTAAGGGCGGTTGACGATGTTTCTTTAACGCTTTACGATGGCGAGGTGTTAGGGATAGCGGGGGAATCAGGGTGCGGGAAATCTACGCTGGCGAGAGGTTTAAGCGGCATTTTCACTCC
>JAGLSL010000052.1 GCA_023135785.1 bacterium | reverse complement strand
TCTTTCTTTTCTTCTTTTTTTTCTTCTATCTTATCTTGTTGTGCGGTATATGCGCCGTATAAAGCTATAAGTCCTCCTAACAGAAGAATAAGAGGCACAATTCCTTTGAGAACTGCCACAAAATAACCCCACCAACCAATCAACCCAATAAGCCCCAAAACAAAAGCTACAAGACCAGCAGTAAATGCAACCATTTTCCCACCTCCTTATTTGAAGTTTTTCCATTTAAAGCATCTTAAAAATCCTTTGTATACTAACCAAAACATCCCGCCATGTCAAGCATTTCGCTTTAATAAAGGCAATGATTAATTGTAATGAATCTCCCCGTGTTAAAGCACGGGGTTTCTTTATTTTATAAACCCTGCAACGTAATCCATCCCGAAATTTTCGGGATACTCTGCTGGATAATCGTCACACATTTCGATGTGTGACGATTAAAAATTCTCAACACAAAGCTTTGCAATATAAAATGGCATCTTCTTTGTCAGGATAATAACCATGCAAAATACTCTTGCAAGTAAATCCGATACCTTCGTAAAAAAATATAGCAGGTTTGTTGCTTATGCGGACTTGCAATTCGAGTGTTTTTACTATTGTTTTCGTCTTTTTTGTAAAGTAGCGTATCAATTTGGTAGCAACACCTTTTCTTCTCCATTCTTCTTTTACCGCAATTGAAGCAACGGTAATTTTTCTAAATCCCATTATCCCGACTATATATCCCAAAATTTCTTTGTTTTTTTCGGCAACGAAAAATATTTCATTGTAATTAACATACAACTGAAGAAACTGGTTTATGGAAAAAGGATGCGGAAAAGATTCTTCTTCTGTTTTTTGGATTTGGTCAATGTCGCTTTTTTTTACATTTCTGATTACATAGTCCATATAAAGTTTCCGATGTTTTATCGCAAGACAAGACAGTTTTACTGCTTAATCTTTTAGTAATATTGTTATTAAGAAAGAATTTTAACTTTCCCGTTTTCTACTTTTAGTTGTCCCTTCTGAAAAAGTTTTATTCCCTCCACGATAATTTTTTGTTCGGCTTTCTGGACTTTTCCTTTAAGAGATTGAGGGGTATCGCCCTTGTTTACTTCGACGGTCTTTTGTAAAATAATAGGTCCCGTATCAGTCCCCTCATCCACAAAATGAAGTGTGCAACCGGTAATTTCTACCTCTTGTTCTATTACCAATTTGTGAACATCCATGTCCATACCTCCCGCAAAGGCGGGAAGCAAAGACGGGTGAATATTCATAATTTTATTTTTGAATTGCTCGACAAAACATAGAGAAAGAATCCTCATATATCCGATAAGAAGAACAAGATCTGTTTTTTCGTTTTTCAATTTCTCTATTATATTTTTGTCGTAATCTTCCCGTTTATTAAAATCTTTTGGATCAATAAAAAAAGCGGGAAGCCCATAGCTTCTGGCTCTTTCCAATATGTAAGCATTTTTCTTGTCAGAAATTACCGCTATTATCTCAACATCCAATTCACCTGTTTGGATAGTATTAAAAATAGCTTCCAAATTCGTTCCCCTCGTAGAACCCAAAACAGCTATTTTTAATTTTTTCTTATTCATCTTTCATCCTTTACCGATAGTTATAATACAATTTTTGAGAAGGTTTGACAAATAAAAAAACAGGGAACTAATCAACCCCATTAAAGCACGCTAAGAATGCAATAGGTATAATTATTAAATCAATCGGGCTTTGAAATATATCCGCAATTTGTGATAGACTGCGTGTTGCGAAATGAAAAAGGGGCGATTAGCTTAGCGGGAGATGCGTCCTCCGATGAAGTCCCTGCCCGACAAGATTTGGCAGGCGGGCGATACTCGTTCTCAACGGAGTCATCGGACCGATGTAACATCGGGGAGGTCATAAGGTTTTAAAGTTAAAATTAGCAGTTTAAAATTAGCATTTAGAAACAAATTAATAAAAAAGTAATTTTGACTTGATAATTGTTAGTTTTGCATTTTAAAATGAGATACATGGGCGATTAGCTTAGCGGGAGAGCGCCTCCCTTACACGGAGGAGGTCAGAGGTTCAAATCCTCTATCGCCCACCAACAGAGTTGATAGTTTAGTGTTTATAGTTTATAGAAGACATATTTTTAACCACAAACCATAAACTATACACTATTAACTATCTTTCGCATTAGTGAAAGATACTGGGGTCGTAGTTCAGCTGGTTAGAACGCCTGCCTGTCACGCAGGAGGTCGCGAGTTCGAGTCTCGTCGACCCCGCCAACGAAGTACTTAGTCATTCTTTACCACTATCAATATGAAGGATAATCCTAAGTTGCACACTAAAAATAAAGCTAATCTGAGAAGATTCTTCTTATATTTGTTCCGATGGCAGTTAAGCACCCCTATTCTATGGCTTGTTGTAAGAAAATTGGGAGCAGGGATTGGCGCTACAATTATAGCTAACCTAATCGGTGGCGCAATTTTTTTCTGGATTGATAGATTCATATTTACCAGTTATGCAATAGAAGTTTGGCAGTTTAAAGACACTGGCAAATGTGACGTTTGCGGAAAAGAAGAAAATCTATGGAGATTAGTTAAAGCGCCAAATTATGACAAAAGAGATACAACCCCAATGTTTCTTTGCACTGAATGTTCAAAAGCCAAAACAGAAAAATTAAGAACAAAAGGTATAAAAATCAGAGGCAAAAGTAAGTAAGAAAACTCTGTTTCGTTTTCTCTTATAGGTGTACAATACTTTTTTTATGATACAAGGTAAGAAATAAAAGCATATAATCTTTTATATGGCGCGTGATTAAAAAGTTGTTCTTTATATGTTCTCTGCCGTTTTCTCCTAATTTCTTAGCATATTCGGGGCTACTTAAAAGTTGTTTTAAAGCAAAAGCGGCTCCCTCTACGGAATAACAAAGCAATCCCGAGTATTTATGCCGCACCTGCAGAGGTATGCCTCCCACACGCGAAGCAACAACTGGTTTTGCCTTCCATAAAGCTTCGGTTACAGTTAAAGCAAAACCCTCTTTAAGTGATTTCTGAATAATTACCGTTGATGCCCGTTGCAGGGCATTTATTTCTATATCATTTTGATTTCGCGAAATAAGCAGAACATGTATGTCTTCATCTTGTTTTGCCTTTTCTCTAACCTCCGCTAAAACCTCCGACCCCTCAGGGTCATCAATAACAGTTCCACCAGCCAAAATAAGTTGGCAATCAATATGTTTCTTCACGAGTTTATACGCTTCAATTACACCTATGGGGTCTTTCAAACGGTCAAAACGAGATATCTGCATAATAATAGGTTTATCTTTTTTAATATTATATTTATGCAAAACATCGTCTATTGTTTCACGAGGCAAATCTTTATTCTTATCGCTTAAAGGATCTATGGAAGGAGGAATTAAAAACTGCCTTATGGACAAGTGGTGAGAAAAAGCCGGTGCAGAAAACACCGCCGCGTTATATTGAGTTATAAAATTCAAAAGAAATTCCCAAACATCTCTATTCGGGTTGGATGTATCGACATGGCAACGCCAAATCCATTTATTATCGGTTTTTTTCTTTATCAGGGCAATCGGTTGTGGGTCGTGTATAAAAACAATATCTCCGGAAATATCTATTTCCTCAATGTTCTTCTGACTTGTCTGCATGAAGATATCAAAATCTTGCCTGTTAATTTTTTCGTCTCTGCCGTGAAGAGCGTTATGGAACTTTTTAGTAACTTTGAAAAATTGCTCCCCGCCTCTCATGATATCCCATCGGGTATCAACGCCCAATTCCTTCAATAAAGGCACCATACGGTTCAAAATTTCAGCAACACCTCCGCCAAACGCGGTAGAATTGACATGCTGGACAACCTTGCCTTTCAGTTTTTGGGCAATCAATCTTAAATCGTCAATAGTCGATTGCCCTACTATGGAAATATATTCTTCTATTTTAACCATATCGATTTAATGAATTGCACTTTCGGCCATATTTACGATGACATTGCGCAAATCTTCCAAAGTGCGAGTGTAGGGATCCAGTCGCGCAATCTCATCCGCTAATTTTTTGTTCTGAATTGAATTTTCTATCCAAAGAGAAAAATCATTTGTTTCTTTTTCAAGTCGTAAACGCGCTTCAAAGACATGGAAATATATTGAATCCGTTGTTATCTTTTTTAAAATATCGGAAAATTCTCTCAAATCAGTTGCGATATAATTTGTCGGCAAAATAAAACTCACGGATCTTATGAAATGAAACTCTTCGTCTTTTTTTGCGATTTTGGATTTTGCCGAAGGATTCTCTTTTAAATAATCTTTAATTGTTTTGATTATTTTTTCTCTTAAGTTGCGAATATGAGGAAACTGAACGATATCGATGCTCGCCAATCTTTCTGCCAATTCGTTTTCCCCCAGAATTTCAGTTATCCAATAGGCAAAATCGTTCGGCGGTTCGGGAGAAAGATATTGGTGTTGCTGTAGGAATCTATGCGTATGATGATAAATGCTGGACCCCGAGACTTCTTTTAAAAGGTTAAGCAATTGAGTCAAATTCGCCGCTTTTAAACCCGTCAATTCCGACAACTGCAATCTTGTATAAAATCTGAAGGGTTGTTTTGCTTTAACCATTTCTTTCATTTGCGCATTATCCTAATATTTCTTTAAGCTGAATTAAAAAAACCCTCACTTCTTCTGGATTTTTAAGATAAAATCCCGCATAAGATTTCCTGGGCTTCCCCACGAAAATACCTATACCTTCGTTTTTTAATACTCTAAAAGCATCCTCATCGGTTACATCATCCCCGATATAAATAGACAGAATCTTATCATTTTTCAATATATATTGCTGTCTTGCTAAAAGCCACAATACAGCTTCCCCCTTATTCCAATCCACTGCAGGTCTTATCTCAAGAACTTTCTTGCCCTTTTTAATCTTAATTTTATTATTTGCCAAATAACAATCGGTAACGTCATGGAAAAAAGTTTTCAGTAATGAAGTATGGCAAGGGCTTACCATGCGATAATGAAGACTTAAAGAGATCTCCTTATCTTCAATAAAAGCGCCTTTTATTACACATACTTTTCTGGCTAAATCACTTTTTATTTTCTTGAGAGTAGTTTTGTATCCGTATGAAATGGGGCTATTGAATTTGACCTTTGGTCCTTGGATTTGGAAACCGTGATTACCGACATAAATAACGTTCTTTATTCCGACTTTTTTCTTTATATCTTTTAAATCCCTGCCGCTTATAATAACCAATTTGCAGTTATGTATTTTCGATAATTGTTTTAATAAATCTTTAGTCGCTTTTTGAATAATCGCCTTATCCGGAGTTTTTGTAATAGGAACAAGAGTACCGTCATAATCCAAAAATAACATGACGTATTTATTTTTCAACTGTGACTTTAGACTAATTGCGCCAAAGATTTTTTTCATAATAATGATAGATTGCTATCCGTATCAAAAAGACATAATTTCTTGTTATCAAACTCAATCCATAAATCGTAGCCGTTTCCGATTTTATTTATCAGCTCTTTGTCGACAATCGCTTTTAAAATCATTATTCTGCCAGTTCAAATTCAGTATAGAATATTTACCTATTTTTTCAACTGCAGAAAGTTTCACTGGAAAAGAATCCCGTTCCGGCTTAAGACATACTCTCACGTCTTCGGGGCGAATCCCAATTATAACTTTTGTCATATTTTGACCTTTGATAAATAATCCTCTGGTATTCTCCAACGTAAAGAACCATAATAATAAAATTTTTTACGTTTCTTCCTCCTTTCTATTTTAGTTTAAGCGCTAAATCTATAAACGTCTGCACTAAAAATATTTTCAAAAACCAGATTATTAGAAAAGCTATTATAGGTGAAATATCTATGCTGAATTTTAGACTAAAAGGGAGTAATTTCCTTGTCGGCTCAAGGATAGGTTCGGTAGTCTTATAAAGAAACTGCACAATAGGATTATAAGGGTCAGGATTAACCCAACTGATTAAAACACGGACAAGTATCAACCAATACGCTATGGTAAGAACTAAACCCAAAACACCGGCAAATGCGATTAAAAAATTGGACAATATAAACATTGCACCTTCTTCCGCTGTTAATTTTTCTCTTACAATACAAGGGAAAATTAAGACGCTGATTTATCAATAAAAAGAGTTTGAGTTGGATATGCAAACTCAATTCCTCTTTTTTCAAAGTCTTCTTTAATGCAAAAATTAATCTCCTGCTGGACATCCATATACTTATTGTAATCAGGGCTGATAACATAATACACAACTTCAAATATCAGACTAAAATCCCCATAAGAAAAAAAGTGCGCGCGGTCAAAAGTAGTATCTTTTATATTTTTTATAATATTCTCTATGATTTTCGGCATTTCTTTAAGTTGTTTCAACGGTGTTTGATAAACAACTCCCAGTTTAAATGCGACACGCCGTTTCTCCATGAGTTTGTAATTGCGCAGTCTGGAATCCGTAAGGTCGGAATTAGAAAATATCAACATTTCCCCGCCTAAACTGCGTATGCGTGTCGTTTTTATACCGATATATTCAATCGTTCCCAGATAATCGTCTATAATAATAAAATCCCCGATCTTAAACGGTTGGTCAAAAATTATGGAAAAATAACTGAAAAGGTCTTTCAAGATTGCCTGCGCGGCAAGTGCTACAGCTACACCTCCTATACCTAAGCCGGCAATGACTGCTGTAATCTGAATACCGAGGTTATCTAAAAAGAATACAATTGCTCCTGCCCAGACTAACACCTTTGTTATTATTAAGATGCCTTTAAGACTGCGTTCAAGAGCTGATCTGTTACCACTTCTAGATAAAAATATCTTCAAGCCATATCCTATAAGCATGGTAACAAAACGTGCAGAAAATAAGAGAACTACAGCCAATACAAAATAGTTTAATTTGCCGTCTTTTATCCAATAAAGTTTTCCGGGAATAAGCCTTTCTATAGAAATATAAACAACAAGAAGATATAAGAAGGGAATACCAATTTTTTCAAGAACACTTGCAATGAAATCATCTATCGTTGAAGCTGTTTTTCCGGCAATTTTTTTTAAGCGTCTTATAAAATAACGCACAACGATATTTATAACGAGAACCCCCACAACCAACAATATACATGCTACCAGATAATCCCAAACCCTATTTCCCCAAAAAACATATTCAAGTATTTCACGATGCATAATTCCTCCCTCTGAATTTTTTATGCAGAATCTGCTTTTATCTTTGTCCCGTTTACCCCGTTTAGAAATAATTTTCTAAACGGGGTTTAATAACCTTGCTACGTTATTTCATATTCCCAATGCTTTTTAGATACTTATAATAATCGCTGTCAGTAGTCAATATTATCGTAGACTTCTCATCTATTGTTTTTTGATATGTCTCTAATGTTTTTAGAAATGAGTAGAATTCCGGGTCAAGGCTATATGACTGTGCATATATGTTAATTGCCTCGGCATCAGCTTTACCCACAATTCCCTGCGCCTGGCGATATGCCTCTGAAGTAATGAGCTTTAATTCCTTTCCTACTTGACCGGAAATCTCCGCTGATTTTCCTTGACCTTCTGAGCGGTATTTTTCCGCTGCGCGTTTTCTTTCTGAAATCATCCTATCGTAAACTTTATTGCGTACATCTTCTACATAATTGACACGTTTTATACGCACATCTACGATTTCAATCCCATACTGAGGTGCCAATATCTTTGCTTTTTCTAAAATAACCCGCGTAAGTTGTTGTCTGCCTACAGCAATGCGTTCAAGCGCTTCATCGGCAAAAATAGCATCTTCCCCCAATTCTTTAGTTCCCAATATTCGATCGGAATTCCTTACTGCCTCAACCAAAAGATGGCTGGTAATCACATCTCTGGTTGCCGAATTAATAATATCGTCTATTCGGCTGTGCGCGCCCATTTCATTACCTACGGATTGTAAAAACTTCAACGCGTCAACTATTTTCCAGCGGGCAGTGGTATCTACCCAGATATACTTCTTGTCTTGGGTAGGAATTTGATTAGCGTCACCATCCCAATCTAAAATCCTTTTCTCAAAATAGTGCGCCTGCTGAATAAAAGGTTTCTTAAAGTGTAATCCTGCAGAAACTATCTGGTTACCTATGGGTTTACCAAATTGAGTAATTACCACCTGTTTACTTTCATCAATAACAAATAATGCACCACTTATAAATGCGACTATCACCAAAATAACCGCTACCGCAAAAATTCCTAACATTCCTTTTTTCATTATTTTGCTCCTCCCTGCTCGCCTATATTTAACAAAGGTAAAATTGAAGATTGTTTAGGGTCAATGATATATTTCTGTTTTGCCCGAGGTAAAACTTCCATCATTGTCTCTAAATACAATCTTTTTTGAGTTATCTGGGGTGCCTTTTGATATTCGCCCAAAGTAACAAGGAATCTTTCCGCTTCACCTTTTGCCCGGTTTATCTTATCCAAGGCATAACCCTCTGCTTCCCGGATGGTTTTTTCCGCTTCACCTTTTGCCCTGGGAATAACCTTATTATAAGCCTCCCAAGCTTGGTTAATCACCTTTTCTTTTTCCTGCTTTGCTTCATTTACCTCATTAAAGGCGGGCTTGACCTTCTCGGGAGGATTTACATCTAACAGCTTAACTGTAATAATCTGAACACCTGTCTGCCAATCATCCAATATTTTCTGCATTTCTTGCTGTGCCAAATAGTCTATCTCTTCTCTTTGGATAGTAAGAACCTCATCTACACTGTAATCTCCGACAAACCAACGCATTACTATTTCGGAGACATCTCGTATATTATCCTGGGGGTCTCTAACCGCAAAAAGCAGTTTCACAGGATCCTTTACTTTATATTGTACAATCCAACGCACATCTAAGATGTTTAAATCACCTGTAAGCATCAAAGATTCTTCAAGATATTGCCTGGAAGAATACGATGTTCTCACACCCGGATGCAATGTCCTAACTCCAAACTCTTCCTTGAAAATTTTCTCCACCTTAATCGGAGTAACTTTCTCTATGCCAAAAGGAATCTTTATATGCAGTCCCGGGGAACTTAAATCAACGTATTTACCGAACCGCTGTCTTACGCCAACTTCATCCGGTCCGATAGAATAAATTGAACCCATTAAAATAATTAGAATAAAAAAGCCCACAATTATCCATGGCATAAACCGCCCAAAATCGTTAAATTTTTCCTTACCTACATCAATCGCATCTTCTACTCCTTGCACATCTTTCCATTCCATTTTACCCTCCTCTTTATTCCCATAATTGGGAAATTGCAAAAAATACTTTAAGGTTTTTCTTCCAACTTTAAATCTGTTTTAAAGCAGTTAGCTCCGTAACAACATTTGCAGCCCAATGATAAACATTGTTTTCGCTTATGACTTTACGCATGTTCTCCATGCATCTCTTTTGCTCTTCTTCGGGCATTTCGATAGCAAGTCTTATGGCTTCTGCAAACTCTTCTATAGAATAAGGATTAACTTGAACGGCATCGGTTAATTCTCTTGCGGCACCAGTAAATTGGCTTAAAATCAAACTGCCGGATAAGTCTTTCTTTGCGGCAACATATTCTTTCGCAACCAGGTTCATCCCGTCATGCAAAGAGCTTACTATGCAAAAAGAAGCCAACGCATAATAAAACTTTATTTCATCCTGAGAAAAATATCTCTGCAGATAAACTATCGGTTTCCAGTTTTCTTCGGCGTGTTTTAAGTTTATTTTCTCAACCAATCCGTCTATTTCGTCTATAAGCTCACGATACCGTTTTATCTCAGTCCGGCTGGGAGAAGCCAATTGAATAAAGACAAACTTCTTTTTATACTGCTGATACTTATCCAAAAATCTATCTATGGCTAACATTTTTTCGGGCAATCCCTTTGTATAATCGATTCTATCTACGCCTATCCCGACAATCTTGCCTTCGAGCCTAAATTCTCTTTTTAATTTTTCAACTCCCTTAGTTAATTCAATATCTTCTTCCAAAGCGTAATCTTTGGAAACAAAACCGTTATGATTATCCCTTAAATCGCAATCTACACTTATAGGAAAAGACCGAATATAGGTCTCTTTTCCGGCGCGCATAACGCTGAATTTTTCCGTATTTACTTTTGACTCAAGCAATTTATTCATAGTATCAAGAAAATTATTACAATGGTTTTGCACATGAAAACCGATTAAATCGCATCCTAACATACCCTCAAGTATCTCTTTTTTATACGGGCATATGGAGAAATTTTCCGGATTGGGCCAAGGTATATGCCAAAATAAAGCGATTGTCGCGTCGGGACGCTTTTCTTTGATCATTTTGCCGAGCAATGTAAAGTGATAATCTTGTATAAAAATAAAAGGGCTTTTTTCGGGTAACTCTTCCACAATGCTATCTGCAAATTTCTGGTTTACTTTCTTATACATTTTCCAATCAGATTCCCTGAAAATTGGCCGCATATGAGTATTATGACAAAGAGGCCAAAGCCCTTCGCTCGAAAACCCGAGATAATAGCCTGCTTCTTCTTCCTTGTTTAACCACACCCTTTTTAGAATATATCGGTTATCTTCGGGCGGGACACCTAATTTATCTTTGGAATTTACGAATTTTTTGTCGGCTTCGCCGCTTCCGTGAGCAACCCAAACACCTCCGCAAGCGCATAAAACAGGATGCAAAGCGGAAACAACACCGCTGGCGGGTCTAATTACTTTGACGGCGCCTGTCATTTCGTCCATGACATGCATATATGGTTCTCTGTTTGAAACTACAAAAAAGGCGTTTTCTCCCAACTTTGCATGGACGAGATTTCTAAGTTTAGTTTCCGTCCATACTTCTTCTTTCTGAAGACGAACAGAAGCTTTATTGGAAATAGACCTTCGCGCCACACGCAAAGACAAAGCAATTTGTTCAACTTCGCTTGCAAGCTTGCCAAATTCTCCTTTGTCTTTTATTGGATGAGCTTTATCGATATCGCCTTTTTGAAAATATTTAAACCATTCCGTAAGACGTTGCATAGGTAAAACGAAGATTTGTCTATGCAGAAAAAACGATATAAGCAAAACAAATACTACTAAAATTATTAAAGTAAAGATTATATGCTTCCATATTTCAGCTAACCTATCAAATACATACGAAGTATCATAAATAACCTCTGTTAAACCTAAAATCTGCCCATCTTCACTCGTTATTGGCGAAATATAACTAAACACTGTCAATTTTTGAAATTTTCCCAACTCCCCGCTTGGAATCTTACTGTCTAATACGTCTTTTATATACGGTTTTTCCTTATCTTTCCAGTCGACAAATCTTTGAGTAACAGCAAAAATATTCCCTTCGCTGTCATAAATAACACATCCTTGCAATCTTTCGCGCTCCTGAAATTTTCCAACAAGATAATCGGCGCTTTTCAAGTCGTTCGTCAAAAGGACATGTTTTACCGACATGTCCATACTCTCTGCGATAGATTTTGTTTTGCGCCGCAAATCGTCGAGCAATTTTTCTTCTTCAAAACGCGCCTGAAATATTCCTAAAACGGTAAAAGCTACCGTGATAATTATCAATATGGGAAAAATAAACAGTAGGGTCCTTTTCATATCGTCCTCCTTTTTCCCTATAATCAGAGAAACTATCAGAAACTTACAAACTAATGAACAACCGCCAAAGTTTTGGCACAAATCACTATCTGTCGTTTTTCGAAATGTTGATATGCAATCTCCGCTATATTTGCAATAAATTTCTTCGCTGACTTGCTGGTGGTTTCTGAATGCTTAACTAATACGCAAATAATAAAATCTCCGTTAGGAGTATACACAATTCCAGCATCGTGACAAACAAAACGTTCAAGCCCGGTTTTGTGAGCAATAACAGCTTCTTTGGGTAAATATTTGGGGATACGGTCATTTACTTTTTGTTGTTTTAACAAATCCAGACACTGCTTTGAAACTCCCTGATTAATAACTTCTCCGTGATAAATTTTCCCTAAAACAATAGCAATATCTTCTGCAGTCGTATAATTCTCAACACCTCGACTGCGCGCCTTAAAATCAACCATCTTGCGGGACAAATTTGTATTTTTAATCCCCAAAGATTTAAAAGATGAATTGAGATATTCAAAACCCAAACGGTTTATCAGTATATTGGTAGCCGTATTGTCGCTTTTAGTAATCATAAGCTCAAACAACTCATTAATACTAATTTCTTTACCTGTAGACATGTTTTTCAGAACCCCGGAGCCTGAAGCTTTATCTATAGACCTAAGACGTATAACAGAATCAGGATTAAGTTTTCCATCACCGATTGCGCTAAAACATGAAACTAGAATAGGAATCTTGACTACGCTTGCCGAAGGGAACAAATCATCTTTGTTAAAAGATATCTCCCAATTTGACTGCAAATCTTTGATTAAAATACCAGCTTCTCCATTAAAACCATCAATATGCTCCGATAAAGTCTGTTCCAATATTAGCCAATTCGATTTTCTTTTCTCTAATAGAATCCTTTCTTTTTCGGTTTCTTCTTTCAGTATTTTTTGTACTTGATAATATTGATTAAAAAAAACCGCCGAGACAGATAATAAAACAAAAAACAACCCAATAATAAATATATTTCTTCTATTCGTCATAAGTTTAATAAGGATTGGTTTTTCTTAACTCTGTTTTGATCCTATCAAGTGGAAAATAATTCCCGGGACATTCCGTAATACAACCTTCTATATCCTTGTGCCCTCGTATGTTGGATATAGGTATATCATATTGTTTTCGTAAAACGTTAATCAACTCTACCAACGCCCTGAATTGCGTCTTGCTTACTTGTTGCTTATTAAAATTACCGACCAAACAAATCTGTACGTCATAAGGCCTATTTACCTGCGCTTGTTTTTGCCAACGCCAACCTACTTCAATTTCACCGTCATCGGAAGCAGTGCCATTGCCGATTACAAAATGATAAAAAAGCCCGCCCATACCGCGACTTCGGTGGTATCTGTCAAAACGTTCGGCATTTCCTTGAAAAGTCGCGCTATGATGCAGGGTAATGTATCGCCATTTAGAAAAATAATTTTTCTGACCGACGATTTTCTCCACCGATTCTTTAATAACAGGCCGATAAGGTTCAATCCATAAAACCGTCTCTGCGCCGGGAATGAACAACTGTTGCCCAACACCAATTTTAGTAGAATCGCTGATGTGATTTGCCAGCATAATCACATTTACCTCAACATTATAAGTCTTTGCAATTCTGTAAATCGTCTGGCCGCTACCCACTATATGATAAACCCCCTGCAGAGGAACTCTCCTATGAGGCGCCGTTGCGCAACCCCAAAGATTAAAAAGGACAAAAAGGGCAATAAATATACCGGCAACTCTTGATGTTTTATAGAAAAATGCCGTCCGACATCCAAACAGACGGCATTTCAATTTTCTAAAGTTTTTTCGTAGAATATTAACCATACCCTCTCATACCTTTTCGTATATCTCACGCACCCAATTAAAAGTCTATTTCTAAGCAACGCAGACCTTTTTCGCGATTTTTATTATAACTTCCTTATCCTCAAATATCAATTTTTCTAAAAAATGTCGTTATTTATAATGTTGTACGATATTTTTATAATATTGGGAATTAAAAAAATATGCAGCCCCCGTAAAGAAACTTGTTTCTAACGGGGCTTAGTTATTTTTCTTCAAATGGGAGCTGAATTCTTCTGGGAAAAGCATCGTGGAAATCTTTTCTTATTTTTGCAAGAACTTCATGACCTTCTTGCGAGTTGGAAAATTTTCCTACACATACTTCAAATAACCTACCTCTTGTTTTTATGTATACAGGAGAAAAATTCTTCTTTAATTCGTTGGCTAAATTCTGTGTTCTTCTCATGTCGCTAAAAGTAGCCACCTGGATAGTATAGAACTGCGATAAGACAGGAGTAACTACTTGTTTTTCCTGACTAGTTGTTTTTACTACTGTTTTTTCGGTCGGCGGCTTAACTGCAGGCTTAGAAATTTCCGCAGGTTTTGAGACAATTTCTTTTGGAGGAGTAACTCTCTCAGGCTTCTTTTTTGTTTCGATTCTTACTTCTATGGGGGCAAATTCCGCAGCGCTTTCACTTTCCTTAACCAGCGTAGATATTATCTTGAATAAAAAAATCCCGCCTATAATAACGGAGATAACGAAAATTATTGCAGGAAATTTGGATACTGTATTTTTAAAGTAGAGTTTTTTTCGCCTTCTAAACATAACTTTTTTATTAGACTTTATGTTAACAAATTACTTATGGAATGTAAACCTCGTTAGAGATAGGTCGCCATTGCTCGCCTCTCGGCGAAACCAAGGGTATTTATGGCGACCGTAAACCAACCTTAAGGAGCTAAACACTCTCTGTTTTGGTTTCTGGAACCATAAATCTAGTATAACTTTTCCTTTTAATTTCTAACGGGGTAAAATTCCGAAACTTAAAAGTAAATTATCCCGCCTTAAAGAGCGAGGCATTAAAATATAACAAAAAAATGGATTCCTGCCTACGCAGGAATGACGAATGAAAAGCAAAAAACAGAAGGCATTCATCCCCGCTCTAAAGGGCGAGGCATTCTGCCTGATTCTTGGTAAAAACTAAAAAGTAAAACCTTTTCTTTTCCCTATCTATGTTTTGCCTTTCCCTCTGGAATTTTTCCTCGTGGAATGCGAAGCATTCCTAGGGGTCGGAAATTCTTTGAATTTCTCGGGGTAACTTTTGGTTTTACCTTTTAACTTTTTCCTTCTTCTGAGATTTTACAAGCTAATTGCTCTCTATAAATTCCCCGTATTTTGTTGAAAATGTTTACCGAACTTTCGACTTTATAATCGGGATATGTCCACGGTAATGGCTGGAAAGTCCTTTCCTTGAAAAATAGCGTAACTTCAGCATAAATCCCCTTCCCCAAATATATTCTGTGAAAAAAATTTTTGGTGGAGGCAAGAACAAGTTGGGCATTACTGATATAACCGGGATCAATATTTATCACTCGCTTATCTTTGATAGAATATTTTTCCTCTAAAACGTTCGTAAAGTTCTTAATTGAATTAACTTTTTCAAGTTTTATTAAATTCCTGAAGCTTATGAATTTCTTCTTTAAGCCAGAGCCCATTTCATCTTGATAATAATCGGTATAATCAAAATCAAATATAGAGCTTTTAAAATCTAATTTTCCATATTCCTCTTCCAATTTTGCTTCTATCCCATCAAAAAGCTCTAACTGGTTGGTAAAAATAGCCATAATTAATTTTACCGGTAAAGGATATTGAATTGTTCCCATAATTCCAATTGTATATGTAGCCCCACTTTTTTACAATAAGGGTATATAAAAACCACGTGGGGTTCGGGGCAAGCCCTGTACCCTGCGTGGGGTTTCTCGGGGTAAGCCCTGTACCCTACGTGGTACAGGGCTGCAGACGTTCAGAAACATAATGGAAAATAGTACTCATAGTAGTATGGGGGATTTTAAGGGGGTTGTTAAGAATGTGGATACAGTTAAAAAAGA
>JAGLSL010000051.1 GCA_023135785.1 bacterium | reverse complement strand
GTCGTTTCTCTCCCTCGCAATGACAGGGAAGGGAATGACAAGAAAATGGATTCCTGCTTACTGCACGCAGGAATGACAGATTGTATTGGATTCTCGCATTCGCGGGAATGACAGGGTGAAGGGGCTAAGTCTTAAGTTTTTAGTCTAAACTTATAATTGATAAATGCTCATTGTAGATTGCTAAATGCAGTTGGTCTTTGGTCTTTGGTCTTCAGTCTATAGTCTAAGGTCTATTTATTTATCCGTGGTTTATTTATCTCTGAATCCTGCCTGAATTTCTTCGGCGCGTTGCAGGAATGCGTCTGTATCTGTGACGCCGAATTCTTCGGCGAGTGAGGTCCATTGATAGTCGGTATATTTAGCATATAGTTCGCCTAGTGTAAGCCATTCTTCGGCGATTTCGTTTCTGATTTTGGTTCTTTCTGCTCTTTCTGCAGTCCTGAAGGTTTCGCTTAGTTTAAATATGTTATTGTAGCTTTTTTTCATGTCGATAAAGATATTTGCTTCGTATTCTGTTTTGGCTCCTGCTATGCGATTATCAAGGGTTTTGTAGGTATTTTCTCTTATGGTTGTTTTCACTTCTTCGATTTCTTTTTGTGTAGGTTCTTTTGTTTGTTTTGCTTCTTCGCCTGATTGCATCTGGTCAGGAGTGGTAATGTGTTCTTTTAACAGGTCGTTGTATGTTTTTTCAAGCGAGATATATTTTTCGTTTAGTTCGGACATTGAGGCAACAGATTTTTGAAGCGCTTTGTTTCTGGTGATTAATGCCACATCGCTTGCGACTACTCCCAGACCGAGCAGACATATGATGATATATAATACTAAATTTTTTGGATTTTTCATTTTATTTCTCCCGTAGTACTCTTCTGATTAAATCAGAAGAGTACGAACTCCCCCCTGCTTTGATTTCAAAGAAATTAAGGGGGGATTTATTTCCCCCAAGCTATTAATAAAATAAACTCAACTCTTTGGGTATCTCCTCCCACAGTACTCTCGTTGGAGTACGAAGTCCCCCCTGCTAGTTTTGCTTTTGCACTTCCCTGATTTCTACCGAAATCAAACTGGGAGTACTTTGCAAAACTAGGGGGCAAGGTCCCCTAGTCTTGTTTCCCTTGGGGAAACAGAGGGGAGATAACTTCCCCACCGATTTTGATTTTGTTGGGATCCATTCTCCCAAAGTCGTTAGTATATTATATTCCTCTATCGTTGAATTTTCAATGAATTCAAAATTCAACGATAAGTTTATTATTTTTAACCCTTTAACCGTTATGTTAAAATCAATGCATTATGGAAGATATAAAACGCAAGTTACGGGATTTCCTAAATAAATTGGAAGACCTTCGGGGGTTTCTTTGACTTGGAAAATAAGACAAAAGAAATCAATAAGTTAAGCAAGGAGCTTGAACAGGAAGGATTTTGGCAGGATGTTGAGAATGCGAAGAAGGTTATGAAGAAGCTTGATTCTTTAAAGGAAACACACGCCAAATGGGATAGGTTGCATAAAGATATAGAAGATGCGGGCGTTCTTTATGAATTGGCGAAAGAAGAAGATGATAAGGGAGTTTTGGATGAGGTTTCGTCTTCTGTTGCAAGGATAGATAAGGAAATAGAGAAATGGCAGTTGGAGGTTTTGTTAGCAGGCAAGTACGATAAGCTGGGTTGTTTCCTTTCGATAAAACCGGGCGCGGGTGGTACGGAGTCGTGCGATTGGGCGCAGATGCTACTTCGGATGTATACAAGATGGGCGGAACGCAACAATATGGCGGCGGAGTTGGTGGATGTTACTGCGGCTGAAGAGGCGGGCATAAAATACGCAAGTTTGCGTTTTTCAAAAGAATTTTCTTACGGTTATCTGAAAGGTGAAAAAGGTATACACAGGTTGGTTAGGGTCTCTCCGTTTGATGCCCAGCACAGGAGGCATACTTCGTTTGCGTCTGTTGAGGTTATACCTAAAATAGATGAGGAGTTTAAACTGGATATAAAAGATGTGGATTTAAGGATAGATACTTTTCGTTCTTCGGGGCCGGGCGGACAGCATGTTAATATGACGGATTCTGCGGTAAGAATAACTCATCTTCCCACAAAAATAGTTGCTCAAGCTCAATCGGAAAAGTCGCAACATCAGAATAAATTTATTGCTATGGAGTTGTTGATGTCGAGGCTTTATAGTCATTTCCAGGAAATAGAAAAAGAGAAGCAGAAAAAGATATTCGGAGAGAAGCAAAATATCCAGTGGGGAAGTCAGGCTCGCAGTTATGTGCTTTATCCTTATACGCTTGTTAAAGACCATCGTACTGGAACCGAACAAACGAATGCGGAAAATGTTTTAGACGGGGATATAGATCCTTTTATTTTCGATTATCTTAGAAACAAGAAAACTGAATAATGAATGGTAATTTACAATCTGTAACTAGTAATTGGTAAAGGGAGAATAAAATTATAGGGCAAGTAATCCCCCCTAGTTTTGCAAAAGCAAAACTAACAGGGGGGACTCCGCACTCCAACAGGAGTGCTACGGGGGGGACTTCGCAATCTTCTTATGTTACTAGAAATAAGAAGATTGCTTCGGGAAAATGGAATATATAAAAATAAATTCAGAGGTGTTGGAAGAAGATGTTCTTTTAAAAGTAAAGACAGTGTTGAAGAATGGCGGAGTAATTGCTTTTCCAACGGATACTGTATATGGTTTGGCGGGAGATTTATTTAGCGAAGATGCAGTAAAAAAAATATATGAAATAAAGGGTAGGGATTATTCTAAACCTTTACCTGTGCTTGTTTGCGATATACAAAGCGTGGCTTTATATGTTGAAAAAATTCCGGATTTTGCGTATAAGTTAATGGAAGCGTTTTGTCCGGGTCCTTTAACGGTGATTCTTAAGAGGAAAGCAGGACTTGATATTTCTCTTAAAACGGATACATTAGGGTTTAGAATTCCGGATTATCCAATGGCGCTTGGTTTGCTTAAGGAATACGGACCGATGGTCTGTACAAGCGCTAATGTGTCGGGTGGAAAAGACGCTGTCAGCGCAGATGAAGTCAGTCAATATTTTGACGGAAAGCCTGCCCGCTTCGCATTAGGCGGGATTGATCTTATTTTAGACGGGGGGGCAACAGTTTTGCAAAGACCCTCTACTATTATTGACTGTACTTCAGATTCGCCAAAAATAATCAGAGAGGGTAAAATTACACGAGAGGATATTGAAAGAGTTATCCCCCCTACATTTCTCATTGTGC
>JAGLSL010000050.1 GCA_023135785.1 bacterium | reverse complement strand
CGGGAGTACTGCGGGGAGGGACTTCGCACTATTCTGATTTAATCAGAGTAGTGCTTCGGGAGAAAAAAATGAAAGAAAATATTTCCATAGCTTTGGGAAGTGACCATGCAGGTTTTAAATATAAAGAAGCGATTAAGAAACATTTAGTCCAAAAAGGTATTAAGGTATTTGATTTTGGCACTAATTCGGACCAACCATGCGATTATCCGGATTTTGTCAGACCTGCGGCTGAAGCTGTGGCTAAAGGAGAAGCAAGTTATGGCATTGTGCTTGGTGGTTCGGGTAACGGCGAAGCTATGGTTGCCAATAAAGTCAAGGGTATACGATGCTCTTTATGTTGGAGTGATGATACTGCAAAGTGGGCAAGAAGCCACAATAATGCGAATGTTCTTGCAATTGGCGAGAGGACTATTTCACTTGTTCTGGCGATTCGGATTGTTGACATATGGCTTTCAACTGAATTTGAAGGCGGAAGACATGAAAGAAGGATTAATTTAATAAGCGAAATAGAAAATAAATCTTGTTAGAGGTATAATAAAAAAATTAAGATGCAAATTTTCCAGACTAAAGACAAAAGACCAAAGACTAAAAGATTAAGGTTTCAGGAAGGTCTTCGGTCTATGGTCTTTTGTCTTTAGTCTATAATAAAGGGGTGAATATGGAGCAGAAAATATATTTGAACGGTGAGTTTGTTTCAAGGAAAGATGCAAAGGTTTCCGTTTATGACCACGGTCTTCTTTACGGAGACGGTGTTTTTGAAGGATTAAGAACATATAACGGCAGAATATTCAAACTGCAGGAGCATATGGACAGATTATATAAATCTGCTAAATATATTTGCCTTGATATACCGCTTACAAAAGAAAAATTTGTTGAAGTTGTTATAAAGACAGCGCGTGTTAATGGGCAAAAGGATTGTTATATTAGAGTTGTAGTAACTCGGGGCGAGGGTGATTTGGGGCTTGCTCCCGAAAGGTGTAAAAATGCGACTGTATTTATTATTGTAGATAAGATAAAACTGTATCCTGAGAAACTGTGCAAGGAAGGCATTGAGATAATTACCGTTCCCACACAGCGAAACAGTTCGCAGAATTTAGAACCACAGGTAAAATCCCTGAATTATTTAAACAATATATTGGCCAATATAGAAGCAAAAAATGCCGGTTTTAAAGAAGCGATAATGTTAAATAGAGAAGGATTTGTAACCGAATGTACTGCAGATAATATTTTTATAATTGAAGACGATATTTTAAAAACTCCTTCCACTCATATGGGCGTTCTTGGCGGGATAACAAGAAACATTGTTCTTGAAATTGCAAAAAAAATGTCGATTGAGGCAAAGGAAGAAACAATTTCCAGATATAATTTGTTTGGCGCGCAAGAATGTTTCCTTACTGGGACTGCGGCTGAAATAATTCCCATTATAAAAATTGACGGCAGAACTATAGGTAACGGCAAGATTGGCAGTATCACTAATAAAATCCGCGATGCTTTTAAAAAGTTTGTAGATGCAGACGGGACACCGTATTTATAAAAAGATAACAGAGGGCAGATGACTTTTGATTTTACTTGAACGGAGTGAGGGAAAATGTATAACAGATTTACCGAAAGAGCAAGGAAAGTTTTGGCTTTGGCAAAGGAAGAAGCCCGAAGGCTGAGGCATGACTTTGTAGGCACGGAGCATATCGTTTTAGGAATCCTAAGGGAAGGTTCCGGCGTTGCGTGTGCCGTTTTGCAAAAAATGAATCTGCAATCAGATTTAATTAAAGAAGCGACCGAGGAGATAATGGGTAAAGGACCCAATGTTCTTAATTTAGGAGAGATATCTTTTACGCCAAAAGCCAGAAGGGTTTTGGAATTGGCAATGGAAGAATCAAGGAATCTTGGACATAGTTATGTAGGTACAGAGCATTTACTTCTTGGCATTTTGCGGGAAAAAGAAGGTATAGGCGCACAGATTCTTAGAGATTTAGGTATAAGCATAGAAAAAACAAGAGAAGAAATCGTTCAAATTCAAGGTGGATTTATCTCTTCTGCTACTACTGCTCAAGATCCGAAATTGCCTTTTGGTGGCGGACAAGCATCGGGGGGTGATTCTTTTAATAAAAACAATTCATATCAACAGCAGAAAAAAGCTAAGACCTCTGCTTTAGCAGTTTTTGGCAGGGACATTACACAACTGGCAAGAGAAAACAAATTAGACCCCATTATCGGCAGGAAGAAAGAAATAGAAAGAATTTTGCAAATTTTATGCAGAAGAAAAAAGAATAATCCCGTACTTATTGGAGACGCTGGAGTAGGTAAAACGGCAATCGTAGAAGGGTTGGCGCAGGCAATTGTTCAAGAAAATGTGCCCGAAGCTTTAATGTTTAAAAAGATTATCGCTCTTGATTTGGCTTTAATGGTGGCGGGAACGAAATATCGGGGACAGTTTGAAGAAAGAATAAAGGCGGTCCTCAATGAAATAAGACAGAACAGCAATATAATTATATTTATCGACGAAATACATGCTTTGGTAGGCGCAGGCGCCGCGGAAGGTGCTATTGATGCGTCTAATATATTAAAGCCTGCTCTTGCGGGAGGAGAAATGCAGTGTATTGGCGCCACAACGCCTAACGAATACAGGAAATACATAGAAAAAGACCCTGCATTAGAGAGAAGATTTCAGCAGATTATAGTTCAACCTCCGTCTGTTGCCGAGACCGTAGAAATATTAAAAGGGTTGAAAACAAGATATGAGAGCCACCATAAGGTTATTATTCCTGACGCTTCTATATGGGCGGCATCTCTTTTTGCAGAACGTTATATATCCGAAAGATTTTTACCCGACAAGGCGATAGATGTAATAGATGAAGCTTGTTCAAAAACCAAATTATTCAAAAAGAATCCGAAAAGTATATATCCCGGGCTGGAAAAGAAGCTGTCTTCTATTCAAAAAGATAAAAACGAGGCGGTAAGGTTGCAGGACTTTGAAAAAGCGGCGCAACTTAGGGATAGGGAAAGGGTTCTTAAAGAAGAAATAGAGCTAAAAAGAAGAGTGAGGGTAGAGGTTAAAGATGTGGCTGAAGTCGTATCGAAATGGACGGGAGTTCCCATACAACAGCTTCAGGAAGAAGAGAAGGTTAGGTTGCTTAATATGGAAGAAGAAATACATAAAAGAGTAAGAGGACAAGACGAAGCGATTGTAGCTTTGGCAAAAACGATAAGACGTTCTCGGTCGGGACTTAAAGACCCTATGCGTCCTATCGGAGTATTTGTGTTTCTTGGTCCCACAGGCGTAGGCAAAACCGAGCTTGCCAAAGCATTGGCTGAATTTTTATTTGGAAACGAAGATGCGTTGATAAGACTGGATATGTCTGAATTTATGGAAAAATTTACTGTTTCGCGGCTTGTGGGCGCGCCGCCGGGTTATGTCGGTTATGAAGAAGGCGGTGGGCTGACTGAGAAGATAAGAAGAAAACCCTACTCTGTTGTTTTATTGGATGAAATCGAAAAGGCGCATCCGGACGTATTCAATATCCTATTGCAGGTAATGGAAGACGGAAGATTGACCGACAGCCTGAATCATACGGTGGATTTTAGGAATGTAGTTTTGATAATGACTTCAAATATAGGAAGCGATATGCTGACAAAAGGTTCGAGTTTGGGTTTTCAATCTTCTTCTAACGATACGGCGGACTATCATCAAATGAAAAGTAAACTGACTGATGAATTAAAAAAAACTTTTAAGCCGGAATTTTTAAACAGAGTGGACGAAACTATAGTTTTCCATTCGCTTTCCAAAAACCATTTAAAACAGATTGTAGAGATAATGCTTGAAAAGGTTAAGGTTCGGCTAAAAGAACATAAACTGAATTTAAAGCATACATCTAAAGTCAATGAATTCTTGATTAAAAAAGGTGCCGACAAAACCTACGGCGCGCGACCTTTAAGAAGAGCGATACAGAAATTTATAGAAGACCCGCTTGCAGACAAGATATTAAAAGGCGAAATTTCTTCCGGGGCTAACGTGGAAATTTGCGTAGAGAACAACGAATTGAAATTTATCAGCAAAAATTCTTTAAAGAAAATTACTCGCTTGTCTCGTCAATATTCAAATGACATCAACACAGGAAAACGCACCCAGACTGTTAAACGAAGGTCCGGGAAAAAACCATTAATGACCACATAACCGGCAAGTAACTGCCATCAAAACGTTGGCGGTCTTTTGCTTTAAAAGTGAAAAACCTCATTAAAAATATAATTCTTTTTATATGTTTTATTATATTTTCCACTACTTTAGCGTTATGTCAGCCTGCGAAAAATCCTGCAAATTGGCAGTTTAGTTTGCAGTGGGAAAAGATTGCGTTATCTGAAGTCCCGATTCCGGATACAAGAATAAAAATCATAGACGGATATGCTAATGTATCTTTTTTATTTTATAAGTCCGACTTATCCGATGAAATTCTCTTAAGCGCCGAAGGTAACATAGAGCAGGGTAAGATTTATGTACAGCAATGGGATGAAGAAATTAGTGAAATTAGCGGTGACTTTATTATAAAGGATAACAGGCTAAAGGTAAGCCCTTTAAAGGGTAAATTTAAGAATACTCCTTTTGATGCGGAAGCAATTATAGAACTGGTTTTACCATATCCTTTTGATGCAAAGGTCAAAGCAAAAGGTGTTATGTTGGAGGAATTGTCTTCCTTTTTGCCTTTCTTGAAAGATTACGTTGCACTTAAATCGCCTGCAGAGGCACAGTTTAATGTCCAAGGTGTTTTGCCTGCCGGACCTATAGAATTTGAAGCGATTTTACAGGAATTGATTTTATATTCGGTTCTGATGAGCAATATGAATATTTCTTTTGTTTGGAGCGACAATAAGATTATGTTGAAAAAGTTTTCTGCGGATTTAGGCGAAGGGAAAATTTCAGGAGAAGGGGAGATTATTTTGAAGGGAAAATAAAAATTTCCAATATCTAATTCCTAATTTCCAATGAGTATCCAATCAGAATACCATAATGGCAAAATTTAGAATTTGGAATTTTGTTAGAAATTGGATATTAGTAATTAGAAATTTAGCCTTGTTAGAAATATAGAATTCAGAATTTTTACATTAATTTCCCCTGAAACTCTTTTTTATGAATTATAAACAGGTAGTTACCTGGCTATATGGTTTAGAAGGGCATGGAATAAAATTAGGTCTTTCCAATATCAAAAAACTTCTTGAACATTTTGGGAACCCGCATCTTTCCTATCCCGTCATTTTGATTGCCGGCACAAACGGTAAAGGTTCAGTAGCTTCATTTATTGCCAATATATTGCGTGAATCGGGATTAAAAGTTGGTCTTTATACTTCCCCCCATCTTATAACGATAAGAGAAAGAATTAGCATATTGCAAAATAAAGACCTGCTCGCCTACGGCAAGCAGGCAGGCAAACAAGATATATCAAGGATAGCATTCGCTCAATTTGCAAGTGAATTAAAGAAAGAAATTAAAAAAATATTCGATTGTCCTTCTTTTTTCCGTCCGACTTTTTTTGAAGTATTGACCGCGCTTTCCTTCCTGTATTTTAAAAAAGAAAAAATAGATGCGGCGGTTTACGAAGTTGGTTTGGGCGGACGGCTTGACGCCACAAATGTTACCGAGCCGTTCCTTTCTGTAATAACCGGAATCGGACTTGAACATACAAATTATCTGGGAAAGACCTATTCGTCCATAGCTAAAGAAAAAGGCGGAATTATCCGGCAAAAAACGCCTTTGGTCACGGGCGCCGACGGTGAAGCGCTGGATACTTTGATTGAACTTGCTAAAGCGAAAAAAGCGCCGATTTTTATATGCGGGAAAGATTTTTCGGTTAACCCCGCCCATAGTTTCAAGGAGCAGAATTTTATTATGGGCGGGGTAAAGGAAGAAGATTCGCACCAGCTTTTAAATATTCAGGGAATAAAAGATTTTTATCCGAATGTTTTAATAAATTTAAAAGGCAAATGGCAGCATCTTAATGCAAGTTTAGCTATTGCCGCATCCGAAATTTTATCTAAGCGCTTCCCCATTAAAAAAGAACACATATACAAGGGATTGGAAAAAACTACCTGGCCCGGAAGATTGGAGAGAATCGGCGAACGACCGTCTTTTATTCTTGATGGCGCGCATAATCCGCAGGCGGCAAAAATCTTAAAAGAAGAAATAGTCAAACTGAAATCAACCCGCCTACGCTCTTCAAGCTTCGGCTGTGCGTCGCCAAAGGCTTTGCCAGCGGCGCGCGGGCAAGTAAAAATGATTTTTGGCGTGTTAAAGGACAAAGATAGAGAAGGAATAATGAAAGAAATTTTCCCCTTAGCCGACGAAATAATCTTAGCCAAACCGGATAATAAAAGAGCAGTGCCTTTAAACGTATTGAGAAAAGAAGGCAAAGTTTATAACAAAAATATAACAACAAGCAAAAATCTTGCATCAACGATAAAAGAGCTTAAGAAAAATAAAACGAATCGCGATATTATTCTCGTCTGCGGTTCTTTATATTTGGTAGGCGAAGCAAGGAGTATACTGTTAAAGAAGAAACGAGAATAGATAACAAACAATTTAAAATTAAAAATGTAAAATGCAAAATGACAAAGTAAAAATCAAAATTTTTAAAAACGAAAAAATATAAACTGCTAAATTTATTATGCAAGAAGATATATCAACTCGGAAAATTAGAGAAAAGCTTGATTTTCTCAAAACAAAATTACCAAATCAGCCAACCGCAATAAACAACTTGTACTCTCTGCCAGGCAAATTTGCGTTGGAAGTCATGCAAAGTAATTATTCTCAAGCATCGCTTCAAAAAGTATCAGATCATATAGGATATTATTTAGGTTTATTGAAAAGTGTAAAAATAACTTTTATAGAGGAACTTACAGATAATAGATGGGTGGGTACTAGTGATGGAACACTTGTTGGAGATAAAAATGGATCTCCAGTAAGTGGGTTATATAAGGTTGTTGGTTTTGATAGTAGCGAAATATTATTGATAAAAAAACATAAATATGAACTTGAACATGTACTTGCTATTCTTGCTCACGAATATACTCATAATTATCTTTCTCATTATGGAATAAGAGAAGCAGAGGAATTAGAAAACGAAATACTGACTGAACTTACTACTGCATATTTGGGATTAGGTCATTTGCTTATTGAGGGATATAAACCTATTACTTGGACAAGTGATAATTGGAACTATGTTTTGGCAAGTGGTCACACCACGCATTCCTTATCAATTGGATATGTTACTCCAAATACAATTAGAAAAGCGATAATCATATCAACCGAATTGAGAGGATGGGATCCTAAAGAAGTAGTTCTTAACTTTGCTTCTATTTGGGATAAGATTATTGCCTTTTTTCAACTATGGCCATATAGAAATAAACTTAGAAAGATTGAAAAAGAAAAGACAAAGGTTGCAACTTTTGTTGAAAAAAGAAGAGAGCAAATTAATTCTCTTAAAATAGATATTGATAAAATTCAAGAAAATTACAATCAAATATGTGAACTAATAAAAAGTGTTTCAGCTACTACGAATATATCGCAAATCACAGCTGAGGATGGTAATGTACTGGTTGAAATTACTAATAAAATATCCGTTGGCGAGATAGCATTAGAAATTAAACGTATTTTAGGGGAAATCAGTAATCTACAAGCAACATCTTCTAATAAGGAAGAGATTCTTCTATTAATTAAGCAAGTAGATGAATTGGAAGATATTCTTTCTAAATGGTATAGGTTATTGTGTAAATATAGCAGTAGTGATGTAGCTTCGACTGACAATAACAGATAAAAATTTTTAAGATAAGAAAATATTACCTTCTTTTTTTATATCCTGCATTTCCAGCGTTAGCTGCATCTAAAGGATATACAGTATGGGTTTCTTTTTCAGGAAAATACACAATTCTTAAAGCCTTTTTTTTCCATCGATGTGTTCCTTTTGGATATCGACCTTTTTCTTTTTTAATCCGTCTAATTTTCTTAGGGGTTGGGTGGGAAAAGGGATTTCTACTAACATCGGTTTCGAATTCAAGAATGTATTTCGTGTCTTCTGGATGAGACTCGAAATATTTTAAAAAACTAGAACTTGGACTAGTTACCCCCCATATATTTTCTCTTTTTTGTTTAGTAGGCATATTATTGAATACCCAAGGAATGTTTAAACTCTTTCCAACTTTTGTGTGGAGTTCTTTTTGATTTAATTTCCTTCAAGGCTTTTTTAATTCTTTCTGATGTTCCAGGGTCTTGGTCCAATTCAGCAGTAGCTTCCCATGAATTTAACCAATTATTGAATTGACTAGTATTAATTTTGTTGCAAAAAAAGAAGTTCAGCTTTTTGAATAGGTCCGAAGTAAATAACTCTTTTTCTACTATGTGTTTTTGAATGAATAAAATTTTATTTAACTGAGATTTGGATATCATAATTACTTTTTTAAGCTTTTTTTCATAGCGTTATCATAATTAGATTCAATGACTTTGATAACCTCTTTAACTAAAGAATTTGGAATTGTTACTTTTGCGACTGTTTTTGCTTCAAGTTTGGGTGACGTTCTTATGGGATCAATGTGGCAAAATGTTATATTGCATTCATGAGGTGTAGTTGCAACTGAAACATAATTTGAATAAACTCTACTCAAATTGGGATCATCAGAAATCTCAGGCTTGAGAACTATTCCCTTTTTTCCTTTATTTGAATTTTTCATAACTTCCCTCCTTTTCTATTTTTAAATTATATATTATATATATAAGAGTAGCAAAGCATACATTAGCTTTAACAGACTTCGCTACCCCCTGTCCCCCTGTTACATTTCTTTTCCGAAAACCGAACCCCGATAACCCCCATTTCTCTGTTGTCTTTCGTTACCCGATGATGTTGAAGCTAAATATGAAAATACCGTCGATTTCATAAATTCCAATTTAAAAGATTAACGAAAACCGAAAACCAATAACCAAATACCAATAACCGATTTACTACCTCGCTATCATAGTTCTTACTCTATCGGCGGCATTTTCGGCGTGTTTGGCGATTTGTCCGATGAGGTTGCCCAGTTTCAACAGATGATATATGGATAACGGGTCGATAGGAAGATTAAATGCTTTCTTTGCGAAAACTTTTCCTATCTGGTCATCTTCCCATTCTTTTAAGTGGACTTCTTTGATGGTTTCTTTTATCTGGTCGCGCATTTTATTTGAGCTACTCAAAGAAACTATATCTTTTACGTGTATTATCACTTTTTCAAATGACTCAATGCATTCTATAACTTTATAAAGATGGTTCAATAAATCATCTTTTATTTCCGCAGGAACTTTTGTTTGTCTAAAATGCAACCATACGACTGCATTTTCAGCAAAATCCAGAATTGAATCCTGCTCGTTTAAAAGTCTTAAGAATACGCCTATATCCACCGAAAGAAGAATTTGTTTCGGCATGTGCGCCGTGATATTGCCTTTTATAAGGTCTGCTTCGTGTTCTAACTGGATAACTTTTTGGCTTAATTTTTCGCTTTTCTCAAAATCACCTTCGCAATAAGTTTTTATACAATCTTTTAAAATTGCCATGCCTTCTTTTGTCTTTTGGGCATGTTCTAAAAGTTTATCAAATGGGGAAACTCTTAACATCCCCAACATAGGAATTCTTGGCATAATAATAACCCCCTTTTTACATTTCGGATTTCCCCCGAGAAATCTGAAAGATTTCCGGGACTTTGGTCCTTGAAATTCCATAGAATTTCTAAGGGGGATTGCACCCGCCTGCCAAATCTTGTCGGGCAGGGATTCCGGATTTAAATTCCGAAAGATTGAATCTTTTCTCTCTACAATCCATCCTTTTTATATTTGCTCCAAACCGAACTTTGTTCTGGTTCACGGTTTTAATAACTTCATTAGACCTAAATATACTGGAATAGTCAATAAAGCGGTAACCGGAACTGTAAGAAACCAGGAATAAACTATTTTCTTTAATAATCCCAAATCCAATGTATCTAATCCTTTTGCAAGTCCGATACCGACAACTGCTCCCACAACTGCATGTGTGGTAGATACGGGCATACCTAATTTTGAAGCCAAGAGTACTGTTGTCGCTGCTGAAAAATCTATTGTAAATCCACGCGTATTACTCAATTTAGTAATTTTTTTACCGATTGTTTCCATAACTTTGTGTCCCCAGGTGCTTATACCTAAGGAAATGCCTATCCCGCCAATAGCCAAAAGCCATATAGGGACATCAACTTTTGCACCTATGGCTCCGGTTTTTATTATAGAATAGATTCCGGCAACAGGGCCCATAGCATTAGCCACGTCATTCGCTCCGTTTGAGAGAGCCATATAAGCTGAAGTCATGATTTGGAGTCTTCTAAAAATACTTTCTACTTTGCCGACTTTCTGCGTGAATCTTCTTATCCATAACCAATAGAAAAAAATGGTTACTATAGCGACAAATACAACAATGAAGAATTTGCCTTGCAACATATCGCCTAGAGAAGTTCTGAACATGAGGGCAACTAATATGATAGTAACTGTAATAGTTATAATAAATGGAGATATTATTATGGCTGCTCTTTTTCTGCTTTTTGCTTTAAAAATAAATTTCACTATAAATTTGAAAATCAAAAAAGCCATTACTCCGGACAATATAGGTGAGGTTACCCAAGATAACGCAACGCCTCCGAATTTTGCCCAGTTAACGGCATCTACACCTCCGCAAATCAAGCCAAACCCTATTAGCGCGCCGACAATAGAATGAGTGGTAGATATGGGCCAGGATTTCCATGTTGCAAAGGTAATCCATACACCTGCGGCAAAAAGCGCGGAGATAAATCCGATTATTGCTATTTGGGGGTCCTTTATAAAAGCAGGATCCACAATCCCTTTTCTTATAGTATCTGTTACATGGGAGCCGATAAATGTCGCGCCGACCATTGTAAGTACAGACGCTATTACTATTGCCTGTTTATATGTGATAGCTTTTGCGCCTACGGCTGAAGCCATCGAATTGGCGACATCATTTGCGCCGATATTCCAGGCAACATACAATCCCATTAAAAGACCGCTAACGAGGAGAATAAAAGATATATCCATTTTTTCGAGGAGTAGTTTGAATTTTAAAACATTTTATCACAAGAGATTTATAATTTCTTAATATTCTTTTTTACAAGAATAATTAACAAAACAACCAGATAAAGGGCATTAAGATATGCAAATAAATCCCCAAATCGTGTATAGAAAGTTTTGGTGTAAGAAGGACTAATCCCGTTAGAAGTCTGCACCAAAGGTGCAGTAATTGCCTTTGACAACTTACTTCTAACGGGACTAATATGATTAGTTGCAAACCCCTTTACTCCAACTGCTTTTCCGTTCTCATTCAATGTTTCGATAGGTCTTCCGTATGAATCTATAAATCCGCTTATCCCGTTATTTGCTGCTCTGATTAATGGTCTTCTGTTTTCTACGGCTCTAAATACGGAATGCGTAAAGTGTTGCCATAAAGCGGATGATTCCCTGAAGTGAGCGTCGTTTGTAATGACCACCAGAAAGTTAGCGCCTTTATTAGTAAATCTTCTTGCTAAATCCGGGAACAAATCCTCAAAACATATTAGAACACCAAACTGATTGGTAATTGGTAATTGTGAAGATTGTGTATTCTTCACCTTTACTGAAATTGCCTATTTGTGGAAAAACATCACTCAAGAAAAATAAGAATTTTTTAATCGGGATATATTCTGCGAAAGGGACAAGATGGATTTTATTATAAATTTGATCTATTTTTCCATCAGGCATAATAAGCAATGCCGAATTATAATCTCTGTCGCTTTTCCGATTCACTGCTCCCATCAACAGTGGTGTGTTTGAGTAGTCGGTTAGGCTTTGTACTTTTTGAAATAAGGGACTGTGGATATCAACATAATCCGGGTAGGATGTTTCGGGCCAGACAATAAGAGAAATCCCTTTTTCTATGCTTGCATAAATACTTAATTCGGCATAAATATTTACGATATTTTCCGCGTATTCTTCGTCCCATTTTATATCCTGCGCAATGTTCCCCTGAACGACGGAAACTTTAATCTTTCTGCATTCGCATTCTTCGTCTAAAGGTGGCACATATCCCCATATACTTATAGCTGTTATTATTAATAAAGCCAACAGTAAATTTGTTGCCTGCTTTTTCGTTTTTAAAAAAACGAAATCCGCAATTGCCGCATTGAACATAACAATCATAAACGAAACGCCGTAAACACCGGTAATGGAAGAAACTTGTATTAAAGCAATATTTTGCCATTGCGAATAACCCAACAAAGACCAGGGGAAACTTACGAACAGGTAAGTTCTTGCCAGCTCGAAAACAACCCAAAGGGGCGGGGCGATAAAGACCAGAGGATACTCTGTTTTTTCTGTTAAAAGTTTAAGAAACAAGCCGAAAAATCCAAGAAATAATGCGAGGTAAATAACCAAAAGGCAGTAACCTAGAAAAGTTACATAAACCAGCCACCAGATATGATATGCCCAAAAAACCAGTCCGGCTAAGTAGTAAAAAGTAAATATTTTTCTTGGCGATGATTCTTTTCCGTTTGACGGAATTTTTTGGGAAGGTTCTTCAAAGAAAATACGGCGGGCAGGCAAAAGAGAGAATAGAGGTATTAGAGCGAACCACGCTAGAAACGAAAGATTAAAAGGAGTAAAAGAAAATATTAAAAGAATAGCGGAGAATGTTGATAAAACAGCGGGAATCACATCGTTTTTCAATTTTAACATTAGTTTATCCTCATATAAATATGTCGGAGGTGAGGACGGGTTATTATAACATCAATAGCATTTTTGCTGAAAAAGTATTATATTTACATAATAAATTCGAAAAACGAGCATGGAAATACGGTGGATATACAATAGAAATACGTAGTAAGAAACAATTTATTTCCATGTATTTCTTAAAAATATTGTAGTTGCCGATTTATCGGCGAGGTTTTCATTTAATTTTAAAAGAGAGGTATTTATGGGATGGCAAATAAAAACGAAAACTGGCGCGCTTTACGGTCCTGTCGATTCTGAAGTCTTACAACAATGGATTCAGCAAAAAAAAATCCTAGAGGAAGATTTTGTTTGGATGGAAGATACGAAAGAGTGGGTGATTATAAAATCAGTTTCGCAATTGCAGGACTTGTTTAAAGAAAAGAAAATTACTCCGGCAAATAAGAAGAGGGTTCCCAAGGTTAATATTCCAACGTCCAAAGATTTATCCGAAACTCTTTATGATGATAAAAGCACGCTTACTGCTCAACTCATAGCCGATGCCTGGCGGGCTATGCTTACCAAAGGGATTTGGTCTATCATAGGCGCGATTTTCCTGACGGTAATAGTGGCTACGGCGGGGTCTATGCTTTTAATGGGGATTATTCGGAATTTCCCAGTCAATATCATCATAAGCAATTTGATAACAAACTTTATTTGGTACCTTATTGTTGCCGCTTTAACTTTAGGATGGTCGGCATATTCTTTGAGAATAGCCCGTAAAGAAGAAGTTAATGTCGGCTCGATTTTTGAAGGATTTAAAGGACAATATATCTGGCGCGCTCTTGGAGGCTATTTATTGATAGCTTTATTGACTGCTCTTGCAAGTTTTGTTTCTTTTGGAATTTGGGGATTTTATCTTACCTTTGCATATCTTCTTACCTACTTCTTCATTTTTGATGAAAACAAGGGGCCTTGGGAAGGGATGAAAGCAAGTTACGATATTACCAAGGGCTACAAGTGGAGAATTCTGGCGGTTCAGACGGTATGCGTGCTTTTTGGAATACTCTTTCTGGGTATCGGTTTTATTGTAACTATGCCTCTTGCAAATATAGCAATTGCATCTCTTTATTATCGTATCCGAACAGACCGCATATCTGAAAAACATTTACAAACAAGTCTTGGTGAATACTTAATAGTTTTAATTCCTTTTATACTTATAATTGTTTTTATTATTTTAATGTTTTCAAGCGTTCTTGTTAAACAAGCACCTTTAATATTACCGCAGATTCAGCGCATTTTTAAGAACTTACCTGTAAAAATCTAAAGGAGGAATAATGGATATTAAAAAATGGAAGGTAAAGACAAAAGACGGAAATATTTATGGCCCCGCAGATACGGAAACCATTAAGGGGTGGATTAAAGAAAATAGGATTTCCATAGAAGATGATGTGTCTCCTGCAGATATGGAAGAATGGAAAAAACCTGCTGAAATAAATGAATTTGCCACAGCTTCTGCCATTCCTGCGACTGAAGTAAAAACAGATTTTTCACTCCCTCCGGCGCAAGCAAGAACATTAACCACGCAGGTTGTCAATGATGGGTGGGAAACGCTTAAGGCGAACCTTTGGCCTATTGTTGGGACTTCAGCGCTTTATTTAATTATCAGTATTTTAATTAGCAGTCTACCTCTTATAGGTGTAATTGCAGCCCATTTAATAGCTGGCCCTTTGGTTGTTGGATGGAGTTGGTACTGCTTATGCAAGATAAGAAAACAGGAAATAAGCCCTGTTGCTCTTTTTGATGGATTTAAGATTTTCCTTCCGGCTCTTGGAGCTTATTTGTTGATAACTATCCTTACAGGTTTGGGTTATATAGCTTTGATAGTTCCCGGGATTATCCTTGTTTCTGCGTATTCCTTGGCTTATTTTTTCATGGTAGATAAGAACATGGGACCTTGGCAGGCGATGAAAGCAAGTTTTGATATAACCAAAGGTTATAGATGGAGAGTTCTTGCTGTTATGGCGCTGTGCAACCTTATAAATATTTTAGGATTGTTATGTTTAGGAGTCGGGATTTTTGTTACAGCACCTCTTACTATTCTTGCGCTTGCGGCTCTTTACCAGAGATTAAGCGCTGGCAATATTCATGAATATCAGAAACAAACTAATGTTAAAGAGATTCTTTTAGGAGTAATACTTCCTGTAGTGGTAATTATAGGTATGCTGGTGATCATGATGCCTGCATTGAGTAAAGCAAGAGATGTTGCAGGACAGGCAGTATCTGCTTCTAATATGAAACAAATCGGCATAGCACTACAAATGCATGCAAACGATTACGATGACGAATTCCCTCCGACACTTCAACATCTCTATCCTCAATATATTAATACTTCATCTGTGTTTTGGTGTCCAACAGATAAGGACTCAAGCCCAACTGATATTAATAATAATGAAGTGGATGGGAGAAATAGCGCTCGTATCAGCTACCAATATAATTCGGGACATAGTATTTCAGAAAGCCCTTCCATACCGTTAGTTTGGGATAATGGATGCGGCGGTTCTCTGGATAATCACAAAAAAGGCGGGAATGTTTTATATTTGGATGGACATGTAGAATGGGTGCCTTGCGAAGAATGGGAAAATCCCACTCATGGCGAAACTTCGTATCCCGGAAAACCTTAACATAATAGGAAGATAATAAAATGAATGAAGAATTAGGACTGATTCTTATAACTGAGAAATCATTAAACCGTTCAATAACGGGACATATAATAAAAGATATTTTTTCGCGTGGGGTAAAGCCGTTAGAACTTCTTGAAGCAAGAATGTATGCTCCGAGCGAAAAACTGATTCAGGAATATATTAAGTTGATTGTTGACGAGCCGTTTAAAGATTATCTTAAAAGAGAATACATAGATAAAAACAAAGGTCCTTCCCACTTATGCCCTTCAGGCTTTAGCGGGCAAGTAAGAAAAAGAATGATGCTTTTACTTTTTAAAGGCGAAGACGCAATCTCACAGATAAGGGGAATTGTGGGGCATATAAGTAAGAGGATTGACGGGACCCTGCGCAATTCTTTTGCAGAATTTATAGAGGACAAAGAAGATAAAATTATAGGTTTTAGTGAGCCGGTTGTGATAATTGTTCCCGAAGCAAAATGCGCAAAGAATGTTATAAATCTGTGGGCTGAATATAGCCAGTCGGACGCAGGTTTACTGGATAATTTAATAGATTGGGGAAAAATCCTTTCAGGATGGGACGTTCAGGAATATGAAACATTAAAATACAGAGATGGCATTACTTCCACATTCAAAGAAATGCTTGAGAATGTTCAGAAGACTCTGGTTCTTATTAAACCCGACAATATCTATACAAAATCTCACAGAGTTGGCGCGATAATCGATGCGTTGGCAGGACCCGGTTTAAAAATGATAGGTGTTAAAGCGGTGAATATGTCTGTAAATCAGGCGCTTGAATTTTACCAACCGATAAAAGGAAATTTGATAAAAAAACTCGGAGAAGAAAAAGGGTCGTCTGAATTTGCAAAGATTATCAAGTTTATGGCGGGGAATGATATACATGAAATAAAACAGGATGTAGAAGGTAAAACATCTGTCAGCAAAAAGAACCAGTGTTTGGCTTTGGTTTATCAGGGACCCTTTGCGGTTAGCAGAATAAGAAAAAAAGTCGGAGCGACAAATCCGCTTGAAGCGGAACCCGGCACCATAAGAAGAGAATTTGGGCATGACATAATGAAAAACGGAGTACATGCTTCTGATTCACCTGAAAGCGCAGAGAGAGAATTAAAAATTATTGATATTCAGGGAACGTCTCTTCAGGATATAGTGAAAAAAGCATTTTAATAATATGTTTTCACGGTGAACTTATATTTTAATCTTGCAATAATTCTTTAGGGAAGATATTGTCCAATCCGAACAAGCAGAATGGGTCTATTGTTTTTTTCACTCTAACCATCTCCATAATACCTTCTCTGCCGTACATCATCTCAAGGTATTTATGTTTGAGTTTGCCTATGCCGTGTTCTGCGGAAACAGTCCCGTTTTCCTGCACCGCTTTTTTTACCGCTTTGATGTAAGAGGCAATTGCTCGCTCTTTTTCCTGCTCGTTTTTTGGGAAGAAATTAAAATGCAGGTGGTTTTCGCCTATATGTCCGAACATAACATATTCAACTTTTGTTGTTTTCGCCATTTCGCGATAGAAATAAAATAATTCTGGGAAATAATTTTCAGGCACGGCAATGTCAAGGGAAACCTTTGTTTGTTTTATTTCTCTGAAATATTCGTTTATAAGCTCGGGAAGTTTATGCCTGAAATCGATTAGTTTATTATAATCACGCGCATTTTCGCCGAGCCAGGTATCTACAACGGAATATTTTTCTAATATCTCAAGCCATATATCCATTCCTTTCTTTTCCTGTTCTATATATAAGGCACTTTGGCAGGAAGGGATATTTGGAAAAGCTTGCCCGCCAGAGTTTTTTAGGTGGGCTTTTTTCAGGATTCCCAAACTATTTGCGTCAAAATATTCTATTGAGTAAATATTTAGTTTTTTATTGTTTTTTATGTTGTTAATGAGCGCTAAAGTTTTTTTATCCTCATCAAGAAAAATAATCATAATACTGCGAGCAGGCAAAGCGGGTATAAGTTTTAGTTCGACTTCTGTGATAATACCCAAAGTTCCTTCTGAGCTGATGAACAAATCAATTAAATCCATCCCTGGTTTCGCAAAATAGCCAGCGGCATTTTTAATATTGGGGCTTCTATATGCGGGTATTTTTACTTTAAAAAACGGCGAAGTAATTACACCGTTTTCGTCAGCGATATATTCTCCTCTTCTTATGTCTAAAATATTTTCTGTTGATAGGGCAACTCTTATTCTTTCGACATATTTTCTTGTTGCGCCGAATCTGTAACTATATTCACCCGAAGCATTTGTTGCCACATTACTTCCGATAAAAGCCATCCTTTCGGTTGGAAACGGAGGATAAAATAATTTTTTACTGTCTAAATCTTTTAAGAAATCGTCTAAGATAACGCCTGCTTGCAAAACCGCTTGCCCCGCAAGAGAATTTTTCTCAATCGGGGCTTTAGATTTTTTTTTATCAATTGAAATAATACTGTTCATTTTCTCAAGCGATATGATAGCGCCGCCTACTGGAATCCTTCCGCCTGTTGTTCCTGTCCCTGCCCCCGATGCTGTAAGAGGCGTATTATTTATTCTTGCTTCCTTTATTGTTTGTAAAACTTCCGCCTCATTTTTGGGGATATAGACTGCATCCGCATTGCCGAACTTCAAATTGGATGTGTCTTCCAAATAACTTATAATCTGGTCAGCTTCTTTTTTTATAATCATATTAAGTTGTTATTATAATAAACTCAATTTAAAATTGATATAATTACAAATATTAAGGAGAAAATTAAAATGCCCAGGATTGGAATTATTGGCGGAAGCGGTCTTTACGATATTGAAGGATTAAAAAAT
>JAGLSL010000049.1 GCA_023135785.1 bacterium | reverse complement strand
TAGAACGACATATCATATCAATGAAGGACCAAAAATTTATGTGCGTCTTATAAAAATCGCAGGCAATACTAAAACCAAAGATAATGTAATACGCCGAGAACTGACAATCAAACCTGGAGAGGCGTTTGACGGAAAACAGATAAAAAGGTCAAGAGAAAAACTTTTTAATTTAGGCTATTTTAGCGATGTAAAAGCGTATACAGAAGCGACAGATAAGCCGGAGTTAAGGGATCTCGTTTTTGAAGTAGAAGAGACAAAAACAGGCGCGCTTAGTTTTGGATTAGGCTATTCCAGTATTGAAGACCTTGTCGGATTTGTTCAACTTGAGCAGAATAATTTTGATATGGGAAATCCGCCTTACTTTACAGGGGGTGGACAGAAGATCAGAGTTAAGGCCAAATTCGGCTCACTGTCGGAAGAATATCTGTTGAGTTTCACTGAGCCATATTTCTTAGGCTATCCTTTGTCTGTGGGTTTTGACCTTTATGACAAAATGCGCAGATGGCCTGTTTATGACCAAAGAAATCATGGCGGGAACATAAGAGTGGGCAAAAAACTTACCGATTATGTTAGGTTGCATACGACTTATAAACATGAAGGAGTCGAGATTTCTGATGTCTCTTCAGATGCTAGCGATGCTATAAAGGACGAAGAGGGCAAATTCACCACTTCCAGCCTGACAGTTGATCTTATTAAAGATACCAGAGATAGTGTCTTTATTCCGACTCGAGGTTTTTTGGGTAGCATATCAACTGAATATGCGGGCGGTTTCTTGGGGGGAGACAGAAACTTTACCAAAAATGCAGGAGATGCCACCTGGTTTTTCCCTGTCATTCAAAAAGAAGAGCTCGAGCATGTAATATCTTTTCGTTTAAGAGCCGGTATAGCCAAAGAATTTGCAGATTCGGATAATGTTCCAATAAATGAACGTTTCTTTCTTGGTGGCAGTGACACGATAAGGGGATATCCTGAAAGAAGCATAGGACCTCAAGACGAAGATGATAACCCAATTGGGGGGAAATCTTTTCTGATAGCCAATGCAGAATACACTTTCCCAATCTGGAAACAAACAATACGAGGCGCATTGTTTTACGACATCGGAAATACATGGGAAGAACCTGGCGGGATGAATTTTAATGATCTCGTCCCAGGCGTTGGTGTTGGTTTAAGAATGCAAACTCCTATAGGACCCGTTAACTTAGATTATGGTTATGGCATAGAAAAAAATAAAGGCAGGCTCCATTTTTCAATGGGTTATTCTTTCTAACTCTCTGCTTAATTAAACAAAGGAGGCAACTAAGGATGGGCATTAGAAATAAAATTTTTCCTTTTATAAAATCAAAGTTAGCTTATCGATGTGTGACTGGCAACCAAACTCTATTGCTTAGCGTAATGTTGCGTCAAAGCAGACAGGCGAAATTCTTACTTTCTGCGATAGTGTTGTTGATATTTTTTTCAGTATCGATTGCGGTATTCAGCCAGGAAAAACCTCTTGTCTTAAACGAAGAAAATTCTACGCAAGTAGACGCAGAAAATAAAGTGGGTTTTGCTGATTTTTTGACGATTTATCATTCTTATTCTCAGACGAAGATAGAAGACGAACGACTAAAAAAAGCAGGGAGTGAATTGCAGGAAAAAATCGATGCGGATAGAAATAAAATTATTGAACTTGAAAAACGGATGGATTCGGGGATTCTTTCCGAAAAAGAGAGGGAAAATTTAAGCAAAGAAGTTGAAGTACTAAAAACGCAAATAACCGAAAATATTCAAGGGTTTAACCTAAAAATAGACAGTGATAGAAGGCAGATAATCGATAAATTGATAGAGGATTTAAAGGTGAAACTTTCCAACTACGGGAAAGAACAAGGTTATGCTATGATTTTTGACAAGAACGAACTTATATTTTCAGACACAAGGCTTGATGTTACACAAGAAATAATTGATTATATAAACAAAAATAAAAACGAATAGATAAGGATAAACTTATACTTAAAAAAATGGAAGAATTTCAATGTAGTATCAACAAGGAAGTCTCTGTTAAAGGGATAGGTCTTCACACTGGTAAAATAACAAACCTTACGTTTAAGACAGCGCCCGAAGATTCCGGGATAGTTTTTATCAGAAAAGACCTTTCTGGGTCTCCTCGAATTCCAGCAAAAATTGATTATGCGAATCATAGCGAACGGTCTACTACTTTAGAAAAAGACGGCGTCAAGGTTTACATAATTGAGCACGTAATGGCGGCAATTGCAGGGGTTGGAGTGGATAATCTATTAATAGAGATAGATAATTGTGAACCCCCTGTTTTAGACGGTAGCGCAAAAGTTTGGACAGATATTCTGCTTAAAACAGAGAAAAAGTTTTACAATAAAAAGAAAGAAACTTTCACTCCTTCATGTCCTTATATAGTTTCAAACCCCCAAAATGACTCGTATCTTATTCTGCTACCCTCTAATTCAAGAAAAGTTACGTATACTTTTGAATTTCCTGAAAGTTTTGCGGGATGCGAAAAGGCGAATCTGGTCGGAAATACCTGTTCGGTATTTTTTGAAGACGGGGAAATGTTTGCGAAACAAATTGCTCCCGCAAGAACGTTTTGTCTGCTTGAAGAAGTAAATGCATTGAAGAAAAACGGCTTAATAAAAGGGGGTAGTTTAGAAAACGCCGTTGTAATAGACAAGGATAAAGTTTTAAACGATGATTTACGATTCCCAAATGAAATTGCGCGACATAAAGCATTAGATATAATCGGTGACCTTTATTTAAGCGGAAAACATTTGAAAAACACTCATATAATCGGGGTGAAAAGCGGGCACGATTTAAATATAAAAATGGCAAAGAAAATAATTAAAGCCTGCCTCGCCCAAGATGGCGAGTCAAGGCGGGGAGGAGGAGATATGGAGGAAGTAATGGATTTAAAAGAAATCAAAAAAATACTACCGCATAGATATCCTTTCCTATTTGTGGATAGGATTCTTTCACTTGGTAAAAAGCGCGCAGTAGGCATGAAATCAATTACGGGCGGAGAGGAATTTTTCCAGGGACATTTTCCGGATTTTCCCGTAATGCCGGCGGTTTTAACGTTGGAAACTATGGCTCAAGTGGCTGGCGTGCTTTTGTTAAGCAAATCCGAAAGCAGGGACAAATTGCCGTTTTTTGCGGCAATAGAAAACGCTAAATTTAGGAAGCCTGTTTTGCCGGGAGACCAGTTGATTATAGAAGTCGAGATAATAAAACTTAAACAAAGGACAGGCAAAGTCCGCGCTTCTGCTACGGTAGCGGATAAAGTTGTTGCGGAAGCGGAATTTATATTCTCTTTAGTTGATAAAATCTAAATGACAACATCCCTGTCTTGCCGAAGGCGCCCGGCTTTTCCGCCGAAGGGCTAGCGGCGAATTGAGGTGGGGGGTAGAAAAGGAAATTGATAAATGTTTGATATGCGTATAAAAGGTGAGACTCCTGCCGGCTATAGCACTTCGGGATCAGGCGGGAAAGAGACAAAGACTCAAATTCATCCAACATCTGTAGTTCACAAGGATGCATGTTTGGGAAAAGGCGTGCAAATAGGACCATATACTTCTATCGAAAAAAACGTGAATATCGGCGAAAACACTAAAATCGGTCCGAATGTTTTTATAGAAGGGGGGACTACGGTAGGTAAGAATTGCGATATTTCCAAAGGAGTTGTTTTGGGCACTCCCCCTCAAGATTTCAAATATAAAGGCGAACAAACATATCTTAATATCGGCAATAATAATGTGATTAGAGAATATGTGACTATAAACAGGTCTACAGAAGACGGCAAAGCGACAGTTTTGGGGGATAATAATTATCTGATGGCTTACTCGCATGTGGCGCATAACTGCCATCTTGGAAACGGCATTGTAATGGCAAATGCAGCGGCTCTTGGTGGTCATGTAAACATAGAGGATAACGCTATTTTGGGCGGGCTCGTGGGAGTGCATCAATTTGTAAACATAGGCAAACTCTCGATTATCGGCGGTTGTTCCAAGGTCGTAAAAGACGTTTTGCCTTATGCGAAAGCGGACGGGCACCCGTTAAAAATATATAACCTAAATTCGGTAGGCCTGAGAAGAAACAATTTTCCGGAAGAAGCGATTAATTTACTGAAAGAAGCTTTTAAAATTATATTTAGGGCCGGGCTTAATACATCTCAATCTTTGGCTCAATTAAAAGAACAATTCCCCGAGCAAAAAGAAGTAAAACATGTAATCATATTTATAGAGAAATCAAAAAGAGGGATAACAAAATAACTGGAATACAGAAAACAGAGAACAGAAGACAGAAAAAATAATTTAAAGCCTTTAGTGACCTATATTAACTTCTGATTTCTGTAATCTGTCTTCTGATATCTGATAAACAAATGGAAAGAATAGCTGTATTAGCAGGGGGTGGCGAGTTACCTTTTTTGATTGTCGATAAAATAAAAAAAAGACGTGAAAATGTTTCAATATTAGCGCTAAAAGGTATAACCAAAAAAGAAGTTGCGAAGTTAAGCGGAAAAGTTTATTGGTTACATCTCGGCGAGGTTGAAAAATTTATCACTATCCTAAAAGAATCAGGCGTAAATAAACTCATTTTTTCGGGGAAAATCGACAAAAAATTGTTACTTGATAACCGTCATTTTGACAACAAAGTCAAACAATTTCTCGATAAAATGGAAGATAAAGGCGATTTTTCTCTCTTATGGCATATAGCAAATATTTTAGAAAAAGAAGACATTGAATTAATTAGTCCCTATGAGTATCTGAAATCAAATCTGGTTGGTAAAAGAGTTTTAAGTAAGAGAAAACCCACTTCCAGGGAGAACCTTGATATAAGTTTGGGATGGAATATCGCAAAAAATATTGCTCATCTTGATATAGGTCACACTGTAGTGGTAAAAGAAGGAATGGTATTTGCCGTAGAATCCATGGAGGGAACTGATGCGGCTATATTGCGCGGGGGAAAATTGGCAGGCGAAGGAGCTGTTGCTGTAAAAGTGGCAAGACCAAATCAAGATTCCCGTTTCGACCACCCGCCTGTTATAGGTTTGAACACTTTGGATGTTGCACATAAGGCAGGTATTTCTGTCATAGCTTTTGAAGCGGAGAAAACCATAGTATTAGAAAAACAATCTCTTATAAAAGCATGCAATGATTATGGCATTGCGTTGACAGGACTTTAATAAATTCAAAAATTAAAAATAGAAATACGTAGTAGAAAAACAATGTATTTCAATGTATCTCTATTTATTTCAATTATATTTCTATCCACTTTTTGATTTTTACATTTATCTTTATTATGAAGACGATGCGAGTTGCAGTTATCGGCGTAGGTTATATGGGCCAGAGGCATGCGCGGATTTTTTCCGAAATAGAAAATGCTGACCTTGTAGGCGTATGCGATGAATCAGAAGAACGAAGAAACAAAACAGCTTCAAGTTTCAAGACAACAGCATATTCCGATTATAGGCAACTTATAGGAAAAGTGGATGGCGTAAGCATTGCTACGCCGACAAAATTTCATTATTCCATAGCTAAAGATTTTTTAAAAAACGGCGTTCATGTTCTTGTAGAAAAAATAATTACTTCTGAAGAAAAAGAGGCCTTAGAACTTATTGAATTATCTATAAAAAACAAACTGGTTCTTCAGATTGGGCATGTGGAAAGATATAATGCGGCTGTTATAAAATTAGGCGAAATCGTTTCTAGTCCTCTCTTTATAGAATGCCATCGCGTAGGTCCGTATCCGGGCAGGGGCACGGAAACAAACATTGTTAAGGAAGTTATGATACACGACTTGGATATAATTTTACGCCTCATTAATTCTCCAGTGGAATCAATAGATGCTTTTGGAGCAAAAGTTCTATCACAAACCGATGATATCGTTAATGCCAGAATACATTTTGACGGCGGTTGTACTGCAAATATTACGGCATCGAGGGTAAGCGAAAAGCATTTGAGGAAAATAAGAGTTTTTATGCAAAATTCTTACGTTTCGCTTGACTATTTCAATCAAACAATAGATATTTCTGAAAAAGCGGAAGGCAATACCATTAAGAAAATTTCTATTCCGATAGAAAAGAAAGAACCCTTAAAAGAAGAATTAAAAGATTTTCTTGACTGTGTACAATATAATAGACAACCTAAAGTAAGCGGAGAAGACGGATTAAAAGCGTTACAATTAGCTAATTTGATATGCGAGAATTTAAAAAGCGGATGCGATTAAGGCTTTAATCCGCAATCTGAAATCCGCAATCCGAAATTATCCCCCCTACCACGCCACTGCAACAATGGCGGGTGACAGGGGGGACTTAAGCTGGAGAGGTGGCTGAGTGGCTGAAGGCGCACGCTTGGAAAGCGTGTGACTCGCAAGGGTTCCAGGGTTCGAATCCCTGCCTCTCCGCCATGAACCACTCGCAAAACTTTCTATCGAAAATTTCACTCGGGTTCATGGCACAGCCCTTACGTTTTTAAAAAGCAAGGGGGTTTTTGCGAGTGTGTGAATGCCCTGTACCCGAACTTTGCGAAAGCAAAGTGAGTGGTTCTGGGCAAAGTTAGAAATTTAAACGTGGCTGTGTTTTTTGGACAATGTTTGAACTTTATTCAGAAAACACCGCCACAGAAGACCGCGAAGGTATCACGGCTGGTGTATCTTTTGTCTGCATTATTTATTTTAAGATTTTTATATCTGAAAGCGTTATAATACGCAGGAAAGAAAGATAAATTTTCATTTTACCTGCTCTAATAATCAGCTAATACTTTTATGAGTCCAAACAGTCAACAAAAAAATACAGGGTTTTCAGGATTGGGCATTATGCCCGGTTTTTTGAAAACGCTGGAAAAATTAAATTATAAAGAGCCGACTCCTATCCAAAGGCAAGCCATGCCGGTTGCAATAGAGGGTAAGGATGTGGTTGCTATTGCCCAAACAGGCACCGGCAAGACTATTGCTTTTGGTATCCCGATGATCCAGCGATTGAGTCAAACGAAAGGGCGCGGTTTGGTAGTAGTTCCCACGCGTGAGCTTGCAATACAAGTTGACGAAGCCTTACACCAAGTTGGCGCAGATATGGGATTAAGAACGGCAGTTATTATCGGCGGCACGGCAATACGTCCTCAAATACAAGCGCTTCACAGAAATCCGCACGTTATTATAGCAACTCCAGGTCGTTTTAATGACCATTTACAGCAGAGAACCTTGCGACTTGAAAATGTTCTTATTGTTGTGCTTGATGAAGCAGACCGTATGTTGGACATGGGCTTCGAGCCCCAGATTAGAACAATTTTCAACGCGCTACCGCGTGAAAGACAAACTATGCTTTTCTCGGCGACAATACCGCATGCGATTATGAATATGGCTACGAAATATATGAAAGTTCCGATTAGAATAGAAGTTGCTCCTACAGGGACAACAGTTGAACAGGTAACTCAGGAAATTTTTATTATTTCAAAAAATTTAAAATCCCGTCTGGTAGAAAATCTTTTAAAACAATATCCCGGGCAGACGCTTATTTTTACAAGGACAAAACACGGAGCCAGCAAACTTACAAAGGTGCTTTGTAGCATTGGCCATAAAGCCGCCGAAATTCATTCTAATCGCTCCCTTTTTCAACGTCGTGCGGCGCTTCAAGGATTCAAGTCTGGAAAATATCGAATATTAGTCGCTACTGACGTTGCCTCAAGAGGCATTGACGTAATCGGCATTAAACTGGTAATAAACTATGACCTTCCGGATAACTCTGAAGATTATGTGCATCGTATTGGGCGAACAGCCCGTGCCGGCGCTGATGGACACGCTATTTCCTTTGTTACTTCAGACCAGCGGCGCGATGTACAGCGTATTGAAAGGCTGATAAGAAAAAGCCTTCCGATTTCACCGCTTCCGGCAGACCTTCCGCCGTCCAGCGCTCATAAATTCTCTTCCGATAAACAACGGGGTTCATCATCGCGTTCTCGCAACCGTTCTTATTCAGGTGGTTCCCGCTCAGGTCGTTCTTCTTCTCGCAGTTCATACTCAGGTAATTCACGTTCAAATAGTTCTCGTTCAGGGAGTTCGCACTCAAGTAGTTCTCATGCAGGCGGTTCCCGTCCCGGTCGATTCTCCCATAAACGCAAGCGCTCATCATCGCCTACCTCAGGTCGGTCAGGAAATAATAGACCAAGACGATGATTGGGTTATCTGTTACTCTTGTATAAAATCACTTCGGATATTTTAAATAGGCAAAAATGTCTCATCTTTTAGAAATTACGCAATCATAAAATATGGGTTATAGCGCGTTTTTTAAATCTAATTGCAAAACTTGAGGATTGGGTGCCTATTCGGTCGCGCGTGTTATTGCCGAACATAAAGAGTCCTATATAGTAAAAAATACTACCAATGAATACTTGGCTAAAATAATCGGCAGACAAATGTTTACCGCATTATCAAAAGCAGATTATCTTGCCGTCGGAGATTGGGTGTCCATTATCGAACTTGAAAAAAGAAGAAAAGACCGAAAATTCGGACAATTTGTTAAAAAAGCGTTAAAACAACATAAGAAATATAAAATTTAATAGACTTGCCCCGTTAGAGATTTAAAAAACTGCTAAATATTCATTAAATATATAAGCAATTATCACGCCTCTTAATACTTACACTCAACCTATTAAACCTCTAACGGGGCTTGATACTCGTTTGTAGGCATGTTATCCTTTGTGGTTTAACACATTTTTAAAGGTACGATTATGCTATCAATAGAAAACTTACACGTTGAAATTTTCGGCAATAAAATTCTCACCGGAGTGAATTTTAGTATAGAAAAAGGACAAACCTCTGTGATGTTCGGAGAAAACGGTTCCGGAAAAACATCACTTATTATGGCTATAATGGGTTTTCCGCAGTATAAAATAACCAAAGGTAAAATAATCTTCAAAGGCAAAGTCATAAATAAACTATCCATAGACCAGCGCGCGCGACTTGGAATTAGTATTTTACTTCAAAGACCGCCCACTGTAAGGGGTGTAAAGATGAGGCAGATGCTTGAACTTATCAGTCGTATTGCCAAAAAGAAAATAGATGTGGGAAAAATGGCTGATAAATTAAACATGAAGGATTTTTTGGATAGAGACCTGAATTTAGGGTTCTCAGGCGGTGAGATGAAGCGTTCGGAGCTTTTACAGCTTACAGCTCAATCGCCTGACCTTTTGCTCTTAGATGAGCCGGAATCAGGCGTAGATTTGGGAAATATCGTCTTGATAGGCGAAGTTATAAGTAAATTATTGGGAAAAGATAAATCTGCTCTGATTATTACTCACACGGGACATATCCTTAATTATGTAAATGCTAATAGAGGATGTGTTTTATCTAACAAGAAAATTCAATGCGTAGGTGACCCACATGATATTTTAAGCAGGATTCGCAAGTATGGTTATCAAAAATGCGTAAGATGTCACAGGAAAAAACCCGAAGTTATTGGGAAAGATTGAGAAAATGTCTGATAAAAAAATAAAAATTTACCCCAAACCAGAACAAGTTCGATTTAGGGTTGATAAATTTGACAGAGAAACAAAAGAACATTCTTATCAAAAAGACCTTTCTAAGGTTTCTGTTGCAGACAGAAAGAATCTTATTGAAACAGGGGTAGATGTTTCCGAAAAAGGTCGTTCAGGGACATTTATACAGGCAGACCATAGCGTTATTCATGCCAAGAGCTTACAAAAGGGTTTAGAGGTAATGAATATAAGCGATGCTTTAAAGAAATACGATTGGCTAAAGAAATATTGGTGGAATGCTGTTTCTAAAGATGGAGATGAATATACAGCTCTATCGGAAAAAGATTCGCGTAACGGCTATTTTATAAGAGCGTTAAGGGGTGTTAAAGTGTTGCATCCCATTCAATCCTGTCTTTTTTTGAAGAAAGAAAATCTACTACAGAATGTCCATAATCTTATTATTGCCGAAGAGGGTTCAGAGTTGAACATAATAACCGGATGCACGACGGCTTCTTATGTAAAAAAAGGCGCGCATGTAGGTATATCAGAATTCTATATAAAGAAAAATGCGACAGTAAAATTTACAATGATTCATAATTGGGCTGAAGAGGTTGTCGTTCGCTCTCGTTCAAAAGCAGTTGTGGAGGAAGGTGGTGCGTTTTTATCTAATTATATTTGCCTTAAACCAGTTAAATCTCTTCAGATGTATCCTACGGCAACTTTAATAGGCGAAGGCGCAACGGCGCGGTTTAATTCAATCCTGTATGCTCACCTCCACTCTCATATAGATGTCGGTTCTCGTGTGATTTTAAGTAAGCCCAATACAAAAGCGGAGATAATATCGCGCGCGGTAACGAACGGGGGAACGATTATCGCAAGAGGACATTTGAAGGGCGAAGCCCCTTTTGTAAAAGCGCATTTGGAATGCAGGGGACTTATTCTTTCTTCCGGAGGAGCTATACATGCCATTCCCGAACTTGAGGGGAAAAATAAAGATTTAGATATGTCTCATGAAGCGGCTGTAGGTAAAATTGCAAAAGAAGAAATTGAATATCTTATGGCAAGGGGCTTAAGCTCGCAAGAAGCACAAGCTGTTATAGTAAGAGGTTTTATGGATACTGCTATTTTAGGTCTTCCGCCCGAACTTCAGAAAGGCATTGATGATTTGGTCAAGTCTTGCCAAGAAGAAACGATGTAGATTACCACCAGAAATTCTAAGATATTTTAAAAGCAAGATTGCCACCCCTGAACCACGTTGGGTTCAGGGGCGCAATGACATATCTAGGTTGTCATTGCGAGGAGATGAAGGCGACGAAGCAATCTGCCTCTTAAGGTTGACATATTAGATACAGTGAAGATACAATAATGCCTACCATAAACAAAAATGAAAGTTCCGATTAATTGGCTTAAAGAGTTTATAGAAATTCCTTTTTCTTCCCAAGAACTTGCCGAAAAATTATTACAGTTGGGGATTGAAGTAGAAAGAATTGAAGAATCTTCAACCCTTAAAGGGATAAAAATCGGCAAAGTCCTTTCTGTAAAAAAACATCCATCTGCCGATAAACTGACTATTTGTATGGTTGATGTCGGCGAAGATTCTATCAAACAGATTATTTGTGGCGCTTCCAACATAAAAGAGGCAATAAAGGTCCCTGTAATTTTGCCCGGGAACACTCTTCCAAATGGATTAAAAATAGAAAAGAGAGCACTGAGAGGAGTAGAGTCTGAGGGAATGATTTGTTCTAAAACAGAATTAGAGCTTGAAGATAATTCTCAAGGAATATGGATTTTGCCTGATAAATGCAAAGCAGGCAATGAGTTGACAGATGAAATCCAAACGGATGATGCTGTGATTGATATCAAGATAACGCCTAACAGAGGAGATTGCTTATCTATAATGGGCATTGCCAGGGAACTTGCCGCATTAACCTCTCAAAAATTAAAACTGCCTAAGATTGTAATTAAAGAAACAAAAGAAAAGATCAAAGACAAGATAGAGATTAAAGTTGAAGACTCCGGACTATGTCCCAGATATACTGCCAGAATGGCTGAGGGAGTCCACATCAAAGAATCTCCGCATTGGATAAGGCGTCGGCTTATTCTTTCCGGAGTTCGTCCCATAAATAATATAGTTGATATAACCAACTATGTAATGCTTGAAACAGGACAACCTTTACATGCTTTTGATTACGAGAAAATAACAGACAAAAAGATAATAGTAAGAAAAGCCCAAAAGAATGAAAAGATTTTATGTTTAGACGGGATACAAAGAGCTCTCTCTTTTAATGTTCCGAACCTCTGCTCGCTTCGTAGCAGGCGGGAGAGCAGGCTCGACTTAGGACAGGCTCTCGTTATAGCCGATAGCAAAAAACCTATTGCTCTTGCCGGCATAATGGGCGGGGAAGAAGCGGGAGTCAATAAAAACACAAAAAATATTCTACTTGAAAGCGCAAATTTTTCGTCGACGCTTATAAGAAAAACATCGAAATCTTTAAATATTGCAAGTGAAAGTTCTTATCGTTTTGAAAGAGGGGTGGATTGGGAAGGCACTGAGTTTGCGGTAAACCGTGTCTGTTCTCTTATACAGGAATTGTCAGGCGCAGAAATTGTTTCAGGAATTGTCGATATAAAGAAAACAATAGCGAAAAAAACGATTTCGTTTAATCCCTCTGAAATTAAACGAGTGCTTGGAATAGAGATTCCTTCCTATAATAAAATCCTTCAAGAATTAGGATTTGAGACAAATCCTGTTAGAAATAAGACGCCAAAGGCGTCTGCCTTACATTTGGAAAGGATTTCTAACGGGACAAAAAAAGACGGTAGTTGTTTGAAAGTGCAAGTCCCGAGTTGGAGAAACGACATTGAAGAAGAAATCGATTTAATAGAGGAAATAGCGCGAATAAACAATTATGACCTTATCCCATTATCTCTACCTTTGGGTAGAATGCCTTCTCTTAAAGAAGACAACAAAGAAAAAATTATTAAGAAATGCCGCAGCATATTAAACAGATTTTCCCTAAACGAAGTCGTAAATTATTCTTTTATAAGCGCTGATTTGCTTAAAAAATCCGCAATGGGCATGATGGACGAGACTATCAAAATAGATAATCCCATTTCGGAAGAATTTGAAATTTTAAGATATTCTTTAATTCCTTCGCTTCTTCAGGTAGCACAAGAAAATATCTCAAGAGGCGAGAAAGACATAAAAGTTTTTGAGCTTTGCAACATACATAAATATGGAAAAAATAAGTTACCCGAAGAAAATATCCGTTTGGGAATTTTATTGACTGGTGATTGGCAACAGCCGAATTGGATTAATAGCGGCGTAAAATCGTCTTTTTATATGTTAAAGGGTGTGATTGAAACGTTTTTTAAAGAGCTTGGAATAAAACTTGACTACAATAAAGATAAACATTCTGTTTTTGGCGAAACATATACGTTTTCACTTTTGAAAGATAATGTTAAAGTTGGAGTAATAGGGGAAGCGAATTCTATGTTAATGGACAATTTTTTGTTAAAAGAAAAAACCTATATTGCTGAGATTGATATGGAATTACTATTACCGTTTGTTCGGCTAAAGAAAAAAATAGAGGCCGTGCCTAAATATCCACCCGTTGTAAGAGATGTTTCTTTTATAGTTCCGGATGATATCTCTTCAGACCGGATTGAAAATATAATGTCGCAGGAGGCAAAAGAGCTACTGGAGAATATAAAACTGTTTGATTATTATAAAGGCAAACAAGTTCCGGGCGGTTTTAAAAGCATGTCCTATTCTTTGTGTTTCCGTTCAAATAAAAAAACATTAACTGATGAAGAAATTAACCAGTTGCAAGATAAAATCATCAAAAAATTAGAAGAATTGGGCTTGAAATTAAGAAGTTAGAACTAGACATAAGACCTTAGGCTAATTACTAAGGAATGCAGAAAGTGCTTTACATTGTGTGTCATTCCCGAATAGCTTGCCCCCGAATGCAGTAATCGGGGGTCCTTATCGGGTCTAATTTATGACGAAAGACTGGATTCCTGCTTACTACATGCAGGAATGACAGCTCACATATGAAATATTAAGTATAAAGTGCTCTCATTAGTAATCTTAATGTCTATAGTCTATTGTTTCACTATTGATCATGTCTGAACAAAAATGGGTGGAGCTTTCACAAAAAACAGAACATCTTGTCTCTGAGTATAAAAAAACAAAAAAGGAGAGGGACGATTTCAAAAAAGAAATCGAAGAACTCCAAAAACAGACCACTAAATTAGTGCGGACAAACAAAGAAGAAATGTTGCTTAAAGAAAGAATAAAAGTTTTAGAGAAAGACAGACAAATCGTTAGAGAAAAAGTAAAGACACTTATAAAAATCTTAAAAGAAAAACATCTATTCAATAATTTAACATCAACAACCGAATAATATGAAGCTTTCAATAATAATGCCGGTCTACAATGAAAAGAATACTATTTGCAAAGCCGTAGATGAGGTCTTTAGTGTAGATTAAAACAACATTGAAAAGGCGGTTGTTAAAACTCTGGGTTACTCCAAATCTAAATCGGGCAAAATATTTTTCATTCTTTATTTTGAACTTGCTTTATACTGGAAGAATTTATTTCTGCCTGCTTTTTTGGCCTGATACATTGCAATATCGGCGTTTTTAATGAGTGCTTCTGCATCCTTGCCGTGAGTTGGATAAACGCTTATTCCAATGCTGGTAGTAATTTTTAACTCTTTGCCACTTATAAAAAAAGGTTTTTTAATCTCTCCCAGGATTTTTTTTGCTATCTTTGCAACATCCTGAATGCGAGGAGTTTCGGGTAACAACAGGAGAAATTCGTCTCCGCCCATTCGGGCTACGGTATCGCTTGAGCGTACAATTTCTGACAACCGTTTCCCGACTTCTTTCAACAATTGGTCTCCTAAACTGTGTCCCAATGTATCATTAATCTTCTTGAATCTGTCAAGGTCCATAAGCATTATGGAAACCTTTTGTTTATTTCTTTGCGCACGGTTTAATTCTAAAGCGAGACGATTGTTAAAAAGCGTTCTGTTGGGCAAATCTGTTAGGATATCGTGATAAGCCAAATGTCTGATAGTCTCTTCTGTTTTCCTGCGTTTGGTAATATCTCTTATGACTGTAAGAACTCTAATTGTTTTGTTGTTTTCCTTGATCGGTATCTTGCGAACTTCTGTAATCCATTCCTTTCCTATAAAGTTGATATGTTCTTCCGTTGCGAGTATTTCTCCGGATTCAAATACTTGATTGTATTCGTTGCGGACTTTGTCGGAAAGAAACGGAATAACGTCAAATAATATTTCCCCCGAGAGTTCTGCTTTGAATCCCATGTCCTCCAACCATTTTTGCAGAGCATTATTACATAAAATAATTCTCAGGTCGGCATCAACGACATGAATTGCTTCTCTCATGGAATTAATTGTCGTTTTATATTGCAGTTCCGATTCTCGCAGGGCCTCTTCCATCTTTTTGCTTTCGGTTACATCAATCATTGTTGTCCTAATGCCGGTAATTTTATCGCTATTGTCATATTCCAACATATCGTCAATTGACACATAAAGTTTTGAGCCGTCGTTTTTAACATACATTCTGCGTTCTGCCTTGGAAAGATGCTTCCCGGTTAATTTTTCCTGAAACCTTCTTTGGGCTTCTTCGCGTTGTTCCGGCAATATGAAATTAAAAATGGGTTTTCCAATCATATCTTTTAACTTATATCCGAGCATTTTGGCCTCGGTTTTATTTGCATTCGTAATAATGCCTTGTGTATCCAATGTGTGATAAGCAACCGGCGCATCATCCCACAGGTTTCTGTAGCGTTTTTCACTTTTCTGCAGTTCATCGCTCATTCTATTGCAGGTAATGACATCTTGCTGAAATTTTTTATTAACCATTTCCAATTCATAGGTACGCTTTTCAACTAATTCCTTCAGATGTTCTTGGTATAGTTTTAATTTTTCATCTATTTTTCTACGCTCGGTTATATCTACATTAACCTCCGCAACAAGCCATTCGCCGTTTTGGTCTTGGAAAGGTATAGTTGTAACTTGGACGGGACGATTGTTTTCCTTGACGAGAACCTCTTCTGTTACAACAGGTTTTTTTGTTTCGAGTGCTTTTTGTATGCCGCAGTTGGGGCAAACATCTTTTCGTTCCATAAAGTATTCATAGCATTTTTTGCCTTTTGGGTCACCGTAAGCCTTCTGCCACCCCGAGTCTATATATCTAATATTGAAATTAGAATCTATGATGTCCAATCCTGTTTTTGTATACCTGAGCACAAGCTCAATTTGCTGTTTCGTTGCATTTAATTCTTCCTCCGCTTGTTTGCGCAAACGCTCGATTTCTTTTATAAGTTGTTCCTTTGTCTTATCTTCCATATCCATTTTTTCTTATCTTAAGATATCAAGGAATTTCTAATATAACCGGTGGGATTAGTATAAAAGATCATATATCTTTCTCCTTTGAAAGAATACGAGCATACCAGCGGAATGAGAGCTTGTCAAATGGTGATTTTGCCGAATAAAAAAGTATGCTAAAATAGCAACGATTAAAATGGATTTTCTAGAAATTAAAGAACGGGTAATAAAAGAGATTAGTTCTACGTTAGATAAAGTAGAAGAAGCAAACGAATTGGTAGAGGAAATTGTTTCTGCAAGTAAGGTTTTTGTAGTTGGCTCAGGCAGAACTAAATTAATGATAGAAGCTTTTGCCAAGAGGTTAGGTCATCTTGGTGTGGATGCGCATGTTGTGGGAGCGATTGTTCAACCTACAGCATCCAAAGACAATCTTCTCATTATTGCCTCTGGTTCGGGAAAGAGTCTTTTTCCTTTAAGTATCGCTAAAAAAGCAAAAGAAATAAATATGAGGATTGCCTTGATTACTGATAGAAAAGAGTCTGAAATCTCAAAGATTTCGGATTTGACGGTTTATATACCTGCATCTATTAAACAGGATTCTCCTACAGAAAAGAAGTCTTTTCAGCCGCTTAACAACCTATTTGAACAGAGCCTTTTGATATTCTGCGATATAATAGCAATTCTTATTCAGAAGAAAAAAGGATTGGAGAATCAAGAGCTTTTAAAACGTCATGCAAATTTGGAATAAACAATGAAAAAAGTAATAGGATTGGATTTAGGCGGCACATTTATTAAGATTGGAGTTGTTGATGAGAATGGCGAAATTCTAGAAAAGGCAGAACTTCCTACTCCTCAAGGGCAGGGCAGAGAAAAGATTATTGACGCTATGGCAGAAAGTATCCGTTCTTTTCTAAAACATTATACCAAGGAAGAGTTTATCGGTATAGGCATTGATACTCCGGGATTAGTAGACCAAGGCGGCAAAGTATTTCTAGCGCCGAATCTGCCCAACTGGGATAATTTAAATCTAAAGCAAATCTTTGAAGAGAAATTTTCTTTACCCGTAAAAGTTGAAAATGACGCGAATACTATTACTTGGGGTGAATACAAATTTGGAGCAGGAAAGGGCTATGATAACATCATATGTGTTACGCTGGGCACAGGCGTAGGAGGAGGAGTTGTATTAAACGGAGAATTACTTAGAGGAAACAAATACTCTGCGTTTGAAATTGGACATATGCCTATCTGTTATAGTGGTCCCAAGTGTGGTTGCGGGAGCCTGGGTTGCATAGAAAGTTATGTTGGGGCTAAGTATATTGTCAGGGCTACACAGGAAAAATTAAAAAAACAAGATTCCCTAATAAAAGATATGGTCGGCGGAGATATTACTAAAATAACACCAAAGATAATATCAGAAGCTTATCATAAAGGAGATAAAGTAGCTGAAGCGGTTTGGGTCGAGGTTGGAACCTATCTTGGGGCATTTTTTAGCGGGCTTGTAAACTTACTTAATCCTCAGGTTATTATTATAGGCGGAGGAGTTGCGCAAGTCGGAGAGATTCTATTTTCCACAATAAAGAAAGTTATAGACGAAAGGAGTTTCTCTCTCTTTGCAAAAGAAGTAAAAGTAGTGCCTGCAAAGTTGGGTAAAGATGCAGGTATTGTTGCTGCCGCTTCTCTTTTTATGTCATAAAATCTGCTTTAAAAATTAGGGAAGGGTTTATGAAGCCATATATGGCAAATTTTTTTGTATTCTTCTGCTAAGTTTTCGTTATTTACGGTAAGTGAACGTGCTTGTTCCTCTGTGTTTTTAAATAATTTCCCCATTATAAACATAATCCCGTTGAAGACGAATATTATTAAGAAAAAGTGTCCCAAGCTTAATTTTTTGGTGAATAGACCGTCTAAACACAAAATTGTTGGGATGAAAATTAAAAATATTTGCAATAGGGCATGGTACATCTGTTTTCTGACAGTGTTTTTGAAGTCATCCATTTCCTGATTGGAATTAATAACAGAGACTCTTGAAAGAAATTTTTTAATATCAATGAACCCTGTGACTATGTTTATCAGTGCTAAAACACAAACAATTAAAATTATGCCTTTCAAGTCCATTTTTACCTCCTTTTTTTATTTTCTTTCTCCAGCTCCTTTATTGTTTTTATAATCATTGAAGATTGAAACCCCCTTCTTGCTAAATAATTATAAGTTTGAGCCTTTCTTTTTGCTTTGTCCAAATTTCTTTTTTTCTGCCAGAGCTTTTGCGCCAAAACTTTAACTATATTCTCTTCTTTTTCACGGGATATAATTTCACCTAATACCTTGTTTACGGTGTCTTTTTCCACGCCTTTTTTCAATAATTCATATAGGAGAAGTGTTTTACCTTTAGGGTTATGTATAAGACGGCTTTCTATAAATGCTTTTGCAAATTCGTAGTCGTTAAGATAATTTATTCTTTTTAAATCTTGTATTACGGCTTGGATAATATTTTGGGTAAAACCCTTGTCTTGAAGTTTATCCGATATTTCTTTGCAAGACCTCATGCGGTAGGAAAGGAGTCGTAGTGCAGCTGCTTTTGCTTTTTCTATTTTTTCTTGCAACTTAGTTTTTTATTTTACTTAAGGATTTTTTAAAGAATATATTCTTTTAAATATTCCGGAATTATAATCTCGCTGGTAATTTTTTCTTTTAAAAATGATGCAAACTTTTCAGTTACCTCTTTTTCGCCATGTACAAGAAAAAATTTCTTGGGAATTTCCTTAAAGCCTGAGACCCATTTTAAGAGTTCGTCCTTGTCAGCATGAGCAGAGAATCCGTTTATTTTTTCGATTCTTGCTTTGACTTCATGCATTGCGCCCAAAATTCTCACTGTTTCGGGTCGCTCCAGTATTTCTCTTCCCAAAGTCCCTCTCGCCTGATATCCCACGAATAATATAGTGCTTTCAGGTCGGGTAATATTACTCAAAAGGTGATATTTTACCCTGCCTCCGGTACACATTCCCGAACCTGCCATAATGATAGAGGGCTCTTTCACATCATTAATTTTCCTAGAGTCTTCGCTTGACCTTGTTGTTTTTAGTGACGGAAAAATAAAAGGCGAATTGCCATTTTTGATAAGGTCCCGCGTTTCCTCGTCGAAATAATTGACATGATTTTTAAAAACTTCGGTAACATTTATAGCCATAGGACTGTCTATGAAAACAGGCAGAGCCGGAATTTTCTTTACTCTTAACAGTTGGCTCAAATGAAAAAGAAGTTCCTGTGTTCTTTCTATTGCAAATGTCGGAATGATGATGTTCCCACCTTTTGCAACAGTCTCAACAATGATTTTCTGTAATTTTTCTACGGAAGGACCTTTCTGTTCGTGGAGCCTATCACCATAAGTTGTTTCCATCAACACATAATCCGCTTTTTCAAAAAGAGTCGGGTCACACAGAAGGGGTTTATCCCATCTGCCTATATCCCCGGAAAAAATAATTTTGGTTTCTTTACCATTATTATTGGATTTCAGTTCAATCATTGCCGAGCCGAGAACATGCCCTGCATCGTAAAATGTTGCTGTTATATTGGGCGCAACTTGAACAGTTTCTTTATAAGATACCGTTTCCAAAAGCGGAAAAACGCTTTCAGCATCTTCCACTGTATAAAGCGGAACTTCCGGATATGGTCCTTTGCGTCCTTCCTTTTCATGTCTTCTCTTTTTATGCTCTGCGTCTTCTACCTGTATTTTTGCGGAATCTAAAAGACTAATTTTCGCAATCTCTGCAGTTGGTTCAGTGCAGAATATTTTCCCTTTGAAACCTTCTTTCGCGAGTTTAGGAAGATAACCGCAATGGTCAAGATGCGCGTGTGTGAGGATTACGCTATCTATTTTTGTCGGATCCGCCGGAAATTTTTCCCAGTTGCGCGCGCGAGAACCTCTACCCTGATACAAGCCGCAATCTATCAAGACTTGCGTTTTCTCGCCTTCAAGAAGAAACCTAGAACCTGTAACGTCTCCGACCGCACCAAGGAATTTAATTTTCATCGTAGTTTAAGTGTTTATATTATAGTTCAAATAGAAAAGAATAAAAAATTTTTATTTTGCTGAACTTTAATCGGAACGCAGAAATCCCCGTCTTTTAAGGCGGGGATGCCCGCCAGCGTAGCTGGCGAGGTCTCGCCTAAGTTTTAGTGGCGGAAATGTGCGACGATTACCCCGCAGAGTATCAAGAAAATTTCTTCAAAATTTTCCCAATGTCTCACGTTGCGGGGTTCATCTAAGAAAGAAACCCAGTGCTTTAGCGCGGGGAGATTCATTCTAACTATTTTAATTCTCCCGAGAGAAAAGCTTGAAGTTCGCGGATTTTTTCAGAAGTGGGTTCTCTTTTCCCATGCATAGGATATTTCTTGTCAAGTTTTTCCCATTTCCACTCGCACATCAGATGTAACGGCAAAAGTTCTATTTTTGATATGGATTTACAATCTTTTACCAAAGAAACGAGTTTTTGAATATCTTTTTTAGTATCGTTTATTTTAGGAATGATTACCTGTCTTATCCAGAGCTTTTTCTTTTGGCTGCAACAGTAATTGAAGAATTTTAGTGTATTGGCAATAGATTTGCCTGTTAGTTTTTTATGTTCGCTGTTGACAGTATGTTTTATGTCAAGAAGAATAAGGTCTGTGTATTCAAGGCATTTTTTTACGGTAGGCGACAAGTAATATCCGCAGGTATCAACCGCAGTTTTTATTTTTCTTTTCTTTAAACTTTTAAGTAGGGATATGAGAAACTTTGCCTGCATAAAGGGTTCACCGCCCGAAATTGTAACGCCGCCTTCTGTTCCGAAATAAGGCTTGTAATTTTCTATCTTTTTGATGAGTGTTTTTGTATCTGTTAGAATCCCGTTTTTCATGAGCCAAGTGTCGGGATTTTGGCAATATCTGCATCTCATAGGACAACCTTGGAAGAAAACGACAACTCTTAAGCCCGGCCCGTCAAGCGCGCCAAGTGTTTCAATAGAATGGATGTAGCCTTTCATGTAATCCTCGCTTCGCTCAGATATCTGATTACAGAGATTTCCCCCTAGAAATCTGAAAGATTTCAGGGGCTTTGGTCCTTGAAATTCTACGAATTTCTAAGGGCGAAAGATTACACTGATTAAAGATTTATTTTGTCTATATTTTCCAATCTGTGTAATCTGTATTTAAATAATCTGCGTAATCATTTTGTTTCATTTCATCAGATACTGCGGTGAAACGTTCTTGAGATAACCTCTTTTTGTTGCTCCCTGCTAAGTTTGTGGAAATTTACCGCATAACCGGAGACTCTTATGGTGAGATTAGGATATTTATAGGGATATTTCATTGCATCAATAAGTTGTTCCCTGTTTAAAACATTTACATTTAGATGGTGCCCTCTTTTTGTAAAGTATCCGTCAAGCATTGTCGTAAGATTGTCTATTTGTTCCTGTTCCTCTTTTCCTATAACAGACGGCATAACGCTAAAAGTATTTGATATTCCGTCTCTGCAACATTTGTAGGGTATCTTTGCAACAGAATTAAGCGAGGCGAGCGCGCCCGTAGAATCTCTCTCGTGCATGGGGTTTGCGCCCGGCGCAAAGGGTTCGCCTTTTTTTCTGCCGTCAGGCGTAGCGCCTGTTTTTTTGCCATATACCACATTTGAAGTTATGGTCAGAATTGAAAGGGTATGTTTTGCATTTCTATATGCGTGAGTTTTCTTTAGATTGTTATAAAAATCCGTCACTATTTTTTGGGCAATGTTGTCCACCCTGTCATCATCGTTTCCATATTTGGGAAAATCGCCATTGATTTTGAAATCGGTTATAAGACCGTTTTTGCCGTAGATTGGTTTAACTTCTGCGTATTTAATGGCGCTTAGGGAATCTGCGATTACGGATAATCCTGCGATTCCAAAAGCCATAAATCTTTCAACATTTGTGTCGTGTAATGCCATCTGCAGTTTCTCGTAGGCATATTTATCGTGCATAAAATGAATTATATTCATTGTGTTCACATATAGTTTGCAGAGCCATTTTTGGTAAAAGTTGTATCTTTTTAGGACTTCTTTATAATCAAGTTTTTTGGTTTTATAAATAAGTGTTTCCGGTCCGATTTGTTTGCCGTCTTTTTCATCTCTGCCTCCGTTTAGAGCCATGAGAAGAACTTTTGGGAGATTACAACGCGCGCCAAAAAACTGCGACTGTTTACCTATTTTCATTGCGGAAACACAACACGATATCCCGTAATCGTCCCCGTAGAGAGGTCTCATTAAGTCGTCGTTTTCATATTGAATGGAATTTGTGTCGATAGATACTTTTGCGCAGAACTGCTTGAATTTTAAAGGTAATTTTTTCGACCATAAAACAGTCAGGTTCGGTTCGGGGGAAGAACCGAGATTGTAAAGAGTGTTAAGAAATCTAAAGGAGCTTTTGGTTACCAGAGTTCTGCTGTTTGTTCCCATTCCTCCTAAAGATTCTGTTACCCATAGCGGATCTCCTGCAAAAAGTTCATTATATTCAGTGGTCCTTAATTCTCTTGCCATTCTAAGTTTTAACACGAAGGCATCTATGATTTCCTGCACGCCTTTCTCGGTCAAAACACCTTCTTTTAAATCGCGTTGGAAATAAATATCAAGAAAAGTGCTCACTCTTCCCAAAGATATCGCGGCGCCGTTTTGTTCTTTTATCGCGCCCAGATATGCGAAATAGAGCCATTGGGTTGCCTCTATGGAGTTTGATGCTGGCTTTGAGACATTCAAGCCATACATCTTTGCCATCTTTTTTAACTGGTCTAAGAAATCGATTTGTCTGTAAAGTTCTTCGCAAAGTTTTATATTTTCTTCGCTCATAGGTTTTTTACCGAGTATAACTTTATCAGCCTGTTTTTTTTCTATTAAGAAATCAACGCCGTATAAAGCAACTCTTCTGTAGTCACCTATAATTCTGCCTCGTCCATACGCATCAGGCAGCCCCGTTATAACTCCGCTGTTTCTTGCCTTTTTTATCTCGTCGGTATAAACCCTGAATACTCCGTCATTATGGGTTGTTCTGAAATGAAAATATTCTTCTATTTTTTTATGTAGTTTATAACCATAAGCTTCGCAGGATTTTCTGACCAGCCGAATTCCGCCAAAAGGGTTGACTCCTCTCTCGAGTGGTTTTTCGGTCTGCAGTCCTACTATGATCTCGTTTTTCTTATCTATGTAACCTGGTTTATAAGTCAAAAGCGATGATACTGTCTTTGTGTCTATACTTAATACTCCGTCTCTCTTTTTTTCAAGTTCTAATAGTTTTATAAGTTTCTGGCTGAGATTTTGGGTTCTTTGGGTCGGACCTTCTAAAAATGACGAATCACCCTTGTAAGGAGTGTAATTGTTTTGAATAAAGTCTCTGACATTTATATCTTTGCGCCAGTTTTGACCTTTAAAATTTCTCCAGGTTTTATTTTTCATTTTTCTCTCCCGGAGTTATTGACCTTTGGAAGGTTTTTGCCTGCTTCGCCAGCGAGGTGAGCCCGTCCCGGTAAACAACTCGTGTTTGCCCAGGCGGACGACATGAACTAAACCCGTTTAAAATATATTTTATTACGGGTTGACATCTTGATTCCCCATGGTCATTCCATGTATAGAGGTTAACCGCCAGTTTCAAGACGTCAACGATATGCTATCAAAACGTAAAAAATATTTCAAATCTTCTTAATTGTTATAGAGGAAAACTCTTAAACGTTAAATTTAATATTTATTATATCGCCATCTTCAACGATATAGTCTTTACCTTTTAAGGTAACTTTACCTTCCTGCCTTAACTTATCTTCGCTTCCCAGCGCCAAGAAATCAGCATATTTCATAACTTCGGCTCGGATAAATCCTTTTTGTAAATCGCTATGTATAACACCTGCGGCTTCAGGAGCGGATGAATTTGCTTTTACCAGCCATTGGCGGACCTCATCAGAACCGACCGTAAAAAAAGATATCAAATCAATCGCTTTTATACATGTGCGTGTAAGAGCGTCTATTGCCGGCTCTTTAATACCCAGAGCTGCCAGAAATTCTTCTTTTTCCTGTTTAGTCTCCAATTCGGAAATTTCTGATTCTACTTTTGCGCAAATTTGCAATATATAAATATCCAGAGCTTGATATTCCTGTTCCAGTTTTTTAAGATTTTCAATATTGCTAAGTTCGTTTTCTGAAATATTCAACACGATGATAAGTTTTTTTGCCGTAACAAACGGATAGCTGGCTATTATCTTTATTTCTTGTGTAGTTAAATCAATTAACCGCAGTGGCAGTTCCTTGTCCAATTGCGTTTTTAGTTTTAGCAAAAGTTCCTTTTCTTTTAATTCTTCTCCTGCGTTAGCTTTTTTTAAATTAGTTTCTATGCGCTCCAATCTCTTTTCAATAAAAAGAAGGTCATGCAGTATAAACTCGGAATTAATATTATCTATATCGCGCTTAAAATCTACGGAACCGTTTATGTGATAAATAGAATCATCATTAAAAGCCCGAACTATGTGACAAATAGCGTCAAATTCGGAAATATCTTTTAATATATCGCTATTTTTTACTGAATCAGACCCTATGTCAGGAAGTAATTCAATATCTACTCTCCCACGGGCTTCTTTTTTGGGTTTATATGCTGAAACAAGATGGTCAAACCTTGGGTCTTTTATTTGGAAAAGACTTTTTATGTTTTTATTGGCAACTAAATCTTTTTCGGAAAATGTGTATTGCGTAAGCAGACTGAAAAGTGTTTTCTTACCTGTTTGAGGCAATCCTATAAGTCCTATTTTCATTTTTTATTCTCTCCTAATTCTAACTCTTGGCGAAGTTTAACACTATCTTATACTAAAGTGCCAAAAAATTATCCCCTCTCCTTGCCTTTGAAATTGAGGGGGGGGGATAATCATTAAAACTTGGCTCCCTGGGAGGGACTCGAACCCCCGACCTAGTGGTTAACAGCCACCCGCTCTACCGATTGAGCTACCAGGGAAATTAGTAAATCAAAAGCGATTTACTGGCGAAAGCATAGCATTTTCTTTTTTTTGAGTCAAACAAAACCAATTTTTTAGTAATAAGTAATTAATAATTGGCAAATAGTAATTTTTAGAATTACGGATTACGCTTTACGAGTTACCAATTATCAAGAATAACTAAATGCATTCCCATTTGACTATTAGCCTCGATTCTGATAATTTTTACCGAATGATTAGCAAAAACGTGATGGAAGAGAAAGAATTGGCAGAAGCTTGGAAGATTATAATTAATCAGGTTATCAGAGATTTCCCTTCACTTTCAGAACTTGTGATTGTTGGTATAAGGTCAAGGGGAAATATACTTGCTTCCAGGATGGTGAAAGGAATAAAAAAGGAAGCTGGCGTAGAGATTCCCTTAGGGATTCTTGATATTACTCTTTATCGTGATGATTTTACTTCTGTGGGACCTGATCCAATAGTGCGTGAAACCGAAATAGATTTCGATATTACCGGGAAAAATGTTATACTTGTCGACGATGTTCTCTTTACGGGCAGAACCATAAGAGCGGCAATGGACGCTTTAATGGATTTCGGTAGACCTTCCTCTATTCGTCTTGCTGTTTTAATCGACAGAGGAGAGAGAGAATTACCTATCCAGCCTGATTATGTGTCAAAGAAAATGACTGTAAATGCAGGCGAGATTGTGGAAGTAAAACTTAAAGAGATAGATGGGAAAGAGGGAGTAGTAGCAATAAAACAGAAGTTAGATAAAGAAGAAATAGCTAAACCCTGATGAACTGGAATAGAAAAGACCTTCTTGGTATTGAAGAACTAAATCCAGATGAAATTATTCATATTCTAGACACTTCGATTTCTTTCAAGGAAATCTCCGAACGTCCTATCAAAAAAGTTCCGACATTACGAGGAAAGACAATAGTTAATCTCTTTTTTGAACCATCAACACGCACACGCATATCCTTTGAGTTAGCAGAGAAACGGCTTTCTGCTGATACGGTAAGTTTTTCCACATCAGGTTCTTCAGTTCTTAAAAATGAAACTCTTCTTGATACTGCGCTAAACATTGAAGCAATGAAAATAGATGCCGTTGTAGTCCGACACAGCGGTGCAGGGATCCCGCATCTTTTGGCAAAAAAATTATCAGTTCCCGTAATTAACGCAGGAGATGGTGCACATGAACATCCTACGCAGGCTCTTCTTGATATGTTCACGATACGCGAAAAGAAAAGAAAATTTAAAGGTCTTAAAGTTGCAATAATAGGCGATATTCGTTTTTCCAGGGTTGCTCGCTCAAATATCTGGGGACTTAGTAAAATGGGAGCGGAGGTTTTCATAGTAGCTCCTCCGACATTCATACCTGCGTATCTTGAGAATATGCCTGTAAAGATATTTAACTCACTTGATGAAGTAATAGAAGATATGGATGTGCTGATGGCTCTGCGTATCCAGACAGAAAGACACCAGCCTCGACTTGCCGTCCCCGATGAGGCGGGAAAAGGTAGTTTTTTCCCATCGTTAAGAGAATATAGACAGCGCTTTGGAATTACGATGGAAAGATTGAGTAAAGCAAAGAAAGATGTTCTTATTATGCACCCCGGTCCTATAAATAGAGGTGTAGAAATAGATCCTGAAGTTGCTGACAGCAAGAATTCTGTTATCTTGGCTCAAGTTACAAATGGCGTAGCTGTTAGGATGGCTGTGCTTTATATTTTACTCGGGGGGGCGTCAACCTCTGCTTTGCAGTCAGCTTCGTCTGTAAGACGAGGCAATGCTATGGGGCGCAGAACAGGAGGAAAGAAACCGTGATGGCAAAAAGAGGCGCAATTCTAATTAAAAACGGAAGGCTGATTGACCCATCTTCCAAAACGGATAAAATTTTAGATATTCACATCAAAGGCGGAAAGTTTTCCAAAATAGGGAAAAATCTGAAATCAGACGGCGCAAAAATTTTGGATGCAAAAGGTAAAATAGTTTTGCCGGGGTTAGTTGATATGCATACACATCTTCGCGAACCCGGAAGGGAAAATGTGGAGACTATTGCCTCGGGCAGTATGGCCGCAGTTCACGGCGGGTTTACAAGTATATGTTGTATGCCCAATACGACTCCCGCCATAGATGATGCATCCACACTGAATTTTGTATTGGAAAAAGCAAAAAAAGCTCATTGTAATGTGTATCCGATAGCCGCAATAACAAAGGGGCAAAAAGGTGCAATGCTTTCTGAGATGGCTGAACTTGCCGGTATGGGCGCGATTGGTTTTTCTGACGACGGCAATGGCGTTGGAGATTCACTGTTAATGCGTCGGGCGATGGAATATTCGCTTATGCTTGATGTTGCGATAATAAGCCACTGCGAAGACGAAAGTTTATCGTTGGGCGGAAGCATGAACGAAGGTTATATTTCCACAGTCTTAGGCCTTTCAGGAATACCTAAAGAATCAGAAGAAATAATGGTTGCAAGAGATTTATTGCTTGCAGAATTAACGGGAGCGCGTCTTCATATTTGCCACGTATCAACGAGACGCTCGGTGGAACTTATCCGCGAAGCAAAGAAAAGAGGCGTGAAAGTTACCTGCGAGGTAACACCTCATCACTTTACATTAACCGAAGAAGCGGTTAAATCATTCGATACCAATACAAAAGTAAATCCACCTTTAAGAACGAAAGAAGACATAAAAGCGATAGAGAAGGGATTGAAAGATGGGACCATTGATGTAATTGCTTCAGACCATGCGCCACATCTTTCAACAGAAAAAGAATTTGAATACGAAACTGCGCCATTTGGCATGATTGGTCTGCAGACTACGCTACCTCTTGTAATGCAACAATTAGTTGAAAGAAAGATACTCACCTTATCCGAAGCAGTTGAGAAGATGACAATCAATCCCGCCCAAATACTTAATTTAAAGAAAGGTCAAATTAAAGTTGGATACGATGCAGACCTCACGATTATCGACCCCAAGAAGCACTGGCAGCTCAAATTAGAAGACATCAAATCCCTATCCAAAAACTCTCCGTTTATTGGCTGGGAGTTTAAGGGGAAGGTTGTCGGGACGATTGTCAGAGGGAAGATAGAATTCTGTGAAGTTTAGTCAACGATTATATAGGAATTTTTCTTCTCCTATCTGTAATAATTTTGCATGAAAGTCCGTATCAATTAAAATATCCCCCCAATGAACCAGAATAAAAAGAATGTTTGGTGGTTAGGGCTGGTCAGTTTCATTAACGATACTGCCAGCGATATGATACTTGCTGTTTTACCGCTATTCATAAAAGATATAGGTGGAGCGGGTATTGCCATAGGAATAATCTCCGGTTTAGGCGAAAGTATAGCCAGTTTGTTTAAGATGTTCGCGGGGTTTTGGTCGGATAAATTAGGCAGGAGAAAACCGTTTACGTTTTTTGGATATGGACTGTCTTCTTTTTGTAAATTTCTCTTCACTTTTGTAACAATCTGGCCGCAGGTTCTGGTCCTACGTTCCTTTGAAAGATTAGGCAAAGGTATGAGGTCGGCTCCAAGGGATGCGATTCTCGCCGCTTCAACGGACAAGAAAACCAGAGGTAAATGGTTCGGTATTCACAGGGCGATGGATAGCAGTGGTTCCGTGTTTGGTGCCATTTTAGCATTTGTTCTGTTCTGGTCTTTTCAAGTCAGTTTCAGAAATATATTCTTAATAGCCGGTCTTATAAGTTTCATTTCCTTAATCCCCCTTTTGTTTGTAAAAGAAAAACATTTAGAACCAAAGACAATGACTCTTAAGGTTGGGCTTAAAAGTTTACCGGTATCTCTTAAGTTTTTTATAGTAATTGCTACTTTATTTGCATTGGGTAATTTTAGCTATATGTTTTTTGTTTTGAAAAGCCAACCATATTTTACGGGTAGATTGGGGGGCGCAGTCCCGATAATCTTATATATTATTTATAATATTTCATATGCTTTATTTGCTATTCCCTCAGGAATGTTATCAGATAAAATCGGCAGAAAGACAGTTCTATTTATGGGATACGGCCTATTTGGTTTGGTCTGTCTGGGTTTTATTTTCGCGCAGTCGTTATGGTTTTTTATAATATTGTTTTTATTATTCGGCGTGAACTATGCTTTAGTTGATTCTAACCAGAGGGCATTTATATTAGACTTGGCGCCGGAGCAGATTAGAGGCACTGCTTTGGGAGCTTTCCATATGTCGATTAGCTTGGTGGCTTTACCAGGCGGTCTTATTGCAGGATACTTGTGGGATTTGAACGCAACTTACGCATTTGTCTTTGGTGCTATTATTTCTTTATTGGTATTAGCTTCATTTTCAATATTCTCAACAATAAAGACAGAATAGTTGCCTCGCCATTGAAGCAGTGGCGGGGCTTTTTTAGATGAGCTGATAAATCAGCAACTACAATAAAATAATGAAATTAGAAATAAATCGAAATACATAAAAAAGAAATATGATTGAAATAGATAGAAATATGTTGAAATAAATCGTCTCTCTACATATCTCTATGTATTTTCACTGTATATCCGTTGTATATCCATGTATTTCTATGTATATCCATTTATATCTATCGTATATCTTTTAACCATGCTGTTCAATCGGCAACTGCAAATTGTTTTATATTAACGATAACCCATAGTCCCCCTGTTACATTTCAAGAGAAATGTAAGGAGAGAAAACCGTTGGTTTCTTTTTTGTAACTTTACACCCTTCTTTCGCAATGGTCTACAAAAATACATCTTTGGCAGATGTCCAGATTTTCGGTTAATTGGAAAGAAGAGTTTTTATTAAATATATCTTTTAGAATGGGTAAAAGCATTTTTTCTTTAAATTTTTTGATATAGTCTTTTCCTTCTTTTTCCAGTATATCCAGTGTAAGAAAATTTTGGCGGTTTTCATCTAAATGATAATAGATAAGTCCTCCGATTAAATCTATTTTGCCTTTTGTAAAAACTAATCCGTACAAAGGTAATTGGAATTCGGTGAAATCGTTATCCTTGCCTGATAGACAGTTCGGGATTTGATATGTTTTGGGTGACGGCTTTTTGCTCATTTTGTAATCAATAATATAAAACTTTTTGTCCCCGCCCGCCAAATCTTGTTGGGCAGGTTTTGTATCTATTCTGTCCGGTATCCCTCCGACCTTAACTTTAATATTATTGCCTATATCAATTATGTAAGGTGTAAGTTTTTTATCCATCTTTACCCCGTTAGAGATAAAAAGTGCTTCTGGCGTTTCGGTACTGTCGCCTAATGACAACCTATCTCTAACGGGGTTCACGGGTTTAAATCCGTTTTTGAAATGGCTGATTTCATTATCTATAAGAGTTATAAACTTTTTCTTATTTTGTTCCCAATCAAAATTAAGCGAACCCTTGGGATAAGGATAGGCTTTTTTAAATTCTTCTTCGCCGATTTGGGACATTGCGCTTATCACCTGCTTTTTTATATCCTCGGTGTATCCTTCGGGATAAACCTCGTTGTATAACCGTGCCAGAGTGTTATGTAAAATTATTCCCCATATGGAAGCATCATATTCATCTTTTATGGATTTGGGTTTTTTTATATTTAATATATATGAAAGATAAAATTTATATGAACATTGTTTGTATGTTTTTAAAGTAGACGGTGAAAAAGTAAGAGATTCTAAAAAATTCAGAGTTCTGTCATTTTTGTATACGCTGGGAGTTTGTTTGTTTTTTTTAGATTTTTTTCCACAAAAATTATCTTTGTTGTTTTGAACATAAAGCTGGCTTAATGTTGCAGAATTAACTTCTTTGTTTTCTTTCACTATGAAGTTTTTTTCTTTACCTTTTGCCCCGTACCGAACTCGTTCTGGTTCAGGGTCAAGAAGTTTTTCTATCCATCTATTTTTTAGTCCCAGTTGCGTCTTTTCCTCATTCCTGTAAGAAAGATATACTTCTTTTTTGCCTGTGATTAATTGATAGAAATAATAACAGTAAAGGGCATCTCTTTCCTTATAAAAAGGAAGATTCAATTCTTTCCTTAAATTTGCCGGCAGAAAAAGGTCTTTTTCGCTTTTTTGCGGAAAGATGCCTTCATTGCATGAGGGGATTATAATGCAATCAAAATCTATGTTGCGCGCTTCAAGAATGCCTATAACCTGCACGCCGTTTAAGAAGTCTCCTGAAATAGGGAAGCTCATTGTCTCCAAGACATTTATTATAAATTTTAATTTGTCTTTACCTTTTTGGCAGAATTCGTCGGGCACTTCGCAATTTTCTATCTGTATAAGTTTTTCCATTAAGTTATTTAAAACGGCAAAAGTTTTCTTGTAAAACTCATCATTTAATTCAACTGTTTCTTGAATGATTTTGCGTATGCTTTTTGCATATTCGCCGAAAGAACAATCTTTGCTTAATTTGTCTGTTATGTCGAAAATAAAGTCTGTTAGTATCTGCTCTGAACCCTTGTCTTCAGGCGATAAATGGGCGGATGTAATTTTGCGATTAATATAGGATAGATTTTCTTTTCTGATTCTGATGTCGAGTTTATATGCGAATTCCTTAAACAATATCCCGTCTTTGATTATCCCCTTGATAATAGGATTTTTTAATAGCCTCAGAAATCGGCTTGATGAAAAATTCGAGTCAATAAAATCGTAAGCGTCTTTAAGGAACGAATACAAAGGCGTATGCTTAAAAGGTATTCCCATCGAAAGATTGTAAGGAATGCTAAATTTATCTAAGGCATCTTTTAGCGGTAAGTAGAAAGATTCCTCTGGCAGCATTACTCCTATACGATGAAGCGGGTATCTTGGGGAAAGTTCGGAAATGGTTTTCATGATAAAGCCAACCTCGTCCAAAGCGTTTTTGCACTTTTGAATATAAACCGTAGTTTTAGAATTATCATTTGAATTCTTGGAACAAATAGTTTGGATGTTTTGAATATCTGCATCAAGCATTCTTAATATCTTATTATGATGATAAAAAATATTGTCCAAAGAATTATCTGCCAGATTTTTCTTATCGCAGTGAATTATGAGCTCTGATTGCAAATCAGTTAGAATTTTTTTTATAAGTAAAATGTCGGTAAATGGCAGGGCAAGGCAACCTGCGATATAAATAAATTCAAAATCTTTTAAGTATTTGGTTTTAAAACTCTTTGCTATTGCAAGATAAGCCGAAGTTTTATCAATAAGTCCTTTATCGTTTAGAATTTCTTCGTATCGTTTGTGTATTTTTCCCAAAATCGGAAGTTCTTCTTCTACATATTGTGACGGAAAATGCAGTTTTTCTTTTACATTATCTATGTCTTTTATTGCAAGATTCCAGCTTGCAAGCTCATCAAAAAATCCTAACAATTTTCTGCCTATTGATATGAATTTTATAAACGGCAGTTGTCCGAAGTTTTTAAATTTAATTTTCCCGACAGCTTCTTTTAATAAAACGTTGCGTTCTATTTCGTTGGTTAAGGTGGATTTTTCGCCGCCTGTTTTTTCAAGAACATGGTCATAGAGCTGCTCAATAGTGAGAAGAGCGGGAGAAATGATTCCTTCTTTCCCTGTCTCTTGCAATAGATATTCGCGAAAATAAACTTTATTTCTTTCGGAAGGAAACACTATTAAAATGGAACCAAAATCCGGGGAAACAGAAGAATGTTTTTTGATTATGTATTTTGCCAATACAGGAAGAAAGGGTAAATTAAAACCGATAGTTTTTATTTGCATACTCTTTTGATATAAATTGAAATATAATTAAAACACCCCTTTGAAATACAATAGAAATAAATTGAAATACTGTTGAAATATTTTGTCTTTATCATTAGTTTTTTGAAGTTATAGTATGTAATTTTTTTAGTTTTCAATCCTTTAACAATATATATCCATTTATATCTACCGTATATCTATGTATTTCCATGTATCGCTATTGTATATCTATCTATATCCATCATATTTCTATTTTATATTGATTTTCCCCGCAGAAGAGCACAGGTGCTTTATAGGACATTTCAGGCACAATGGTTTTCTTGCTTTGCAAATTGCTCTGCCGTGGTCTATAAGAAAATAACTTATCTCCATCCAGTATTTTTTAGGAACTGTATGCATTAAGTCCCGTTCAATTTTTTCAGGAGTTTTTTCTTTACTCAGTTCTAACCGCTCAGAAAGTCTTTTTACATGCACATCTACTGTTATTCCTTCCGCTTTCTTAAAAGCTGAGGAAAGCACTACATTTGCGGTCTTTCTTGCCACTCCGGGCAAAGTAATTAAATCCGCCATATTGTCCGGGATATTACCATTAAAATCTTCTAATAGCTTTTTGGCTGTTCCGATAATATTTTTAGCTTTATTTCTATAAAATCCTGTTGAATAAATGTCTTTTTCCAATTCTTCTTGTCTTGCGCTTGCAAAGCCTTCAATACTCGGATATTTTTTAAAAAGCGAGGGTGTTAATTGATTAACTCTCACATCGGTGCATTGCGCGGAGAGGATAGTTGCGACTAAAAGTTCAAAAGGCTTTTTATATTTTAAAGAAGTTTTTAGGTTGGGATAACTTGCCCTTAGAATTTTTACTATTTCCTCTATTCTTTCTGTTTTTAGACTCATTTTTTTAAACTCCACAAACTATTCTATAGTGAAGGGATATTAACGTCAACTTTTAGACATATAAGTTCGGAGTGTGATAATATTGCAAATAAGATATCAAAAATCAAGAATTAAAATGCCCTTAGAGATTGCAAGGCAATCTCAAGGACTTTGGTCCCGGAAATCCTTTGGATTTCTAGGTGGAAAATGACAAATCAAAAATTAAATAACCAAACACTGAGATACAATAACTAAAAGACACTTGAGCAGAAAGTTTGGTAATTGGTTATTGAATATTGGAATTTATTTGTATCTTGTATCTTAGTGATTTAGGGTATCCTATTTACATTTTTATATGTAATTTTTATATTTGATTTTTGCATTTTACATTAATAAAGCATGGCTAAAGAATTAGAAAAACAGTTAGAAGCTCTTTCCCGCATATCTTATGCTATAACCTCGCAGAGATATACGGAAGATATTTTAAAATTGATAGTCACGCTTACTGCAGAGGCTATGGGATTTAAAATTTGTTCTCTTATGCTTCTTGATGCCGAAAAATGCGAACTTTTCATCAAGGCGACTCAATCGGTCAGCAAACAATATCTGAAAAAACTCCCAATCAAACTAGGCGAAGGCATAGCCGGAAAAGTAGCCAAAGAGAATAAGCTGTATATTTCTGCTGACGTAAGAAAAGACCCTTTTTATATCAACCAAGATATCGCAAAAGCAGAAGGGCTGTGCTCGCTTCTTTCTTTGCCGCTTAATGCAACGGGTTCCCTAATTGGTGTCTTGAATTTTTACACTTCCCAAAAACATGAATTTACGCCATCGGAAATCAACATTTTAGAATCGATAGCAAATCAGGCAGCTATTGTAATAGATAATCTACGGCTTGTATTTGAAACTCAGGTTATGAAAGAAGAGCTTCAAACACGCAAGAAAGTTGAAAAGGCAAAAGGAATCCTTATGAAGGAACAAGGTTTAAGCGAGGATGCGGCATACAATTTAATGAGAAAATACTCGATGAAAACAAGAAAACAAATGAAAGAAATTGCAGAATCTCTTATTATCAGTTATGAAGTGAAAGACAGATGACAGAAATACAACCGAAATATAATAGACGTATATAGATATACAATAGCGATACATGGAAATACATAGATATACGGTAGATATAAATGGATATATATTGTTAGAGGATTGAAAACTAAAAAAATTACATACTATAACTTCAAAAAACTAATGATAAAGACAAAATATTTCAACAGTATTTCAATTTATTTCTAACTTATTTTCTGTCTTCTGGTTAGGAAATTACAGCATATATAAATCATTGGTGGGGAAAATGCCGTCGGTGGTAAGGTTAACTTTCAACCTTCTAAGCCCCATTTCGTCTCCCGGTCGGGGAAGATGAGTTAAATGAACTTCGCAGCCGGAAAGTTCTTTTAATTTTTCCATAGCTATTTCAGCCGTTGGGTTTGTTGCCGCTGACATACTCAAAGTAATTAATGTTTCCTGCAGATCAAGATTATCTCGTTTCAATCCTAGGATATCTTTCTTTAAATTCGCAATGTTTTTTAATACATTAGGAGATAAGAGATGAATTTTATCCGGTATTCTAGCTAGCACTTTTATAGTATTAAGAACTAAACTTGCGGATGCACTCATAAGTGAAGAATTTTTCCCTGTTATTATTTTGCCGTTCTTTAATTCTATTGCCGCGCCACAACTAATTTGGGGGACTGTTTTTGTTTTTCTTCTTACTCCCGAGACGGCATGCCTTGCGGGAATAACTGCTTTTCTATCTTCCGGCTTAATATCCAACTCTTCCATAAGCAACATTATTTTTTCTACGCTCTTCTCGTCGGATATGCCTAAAATATTCTCATATTTGTGCCTGAAATATCTTCTTATTACTTCCTGTTTGGAAGCTTCTTTTACTATCTTGTCGTCAACTATGGCAAACCCAGCTCGACTTACTCCCATATCAGTCGGGGATTTATACGGCAGATGTCCTTTTGTTATTTTTGAAAATATGCTTCTAAGCACGGGGAAAACCTCTATATCACGATTATAATTCACAGCAGTTTTTTTGTAAGCTTTTAAGTGAAAAGGGTCAATTAAGTTAATATCTCCGAGGTCTGCTGTAGCTGCTTCATAAGCAAGATTTACAGGATGTTTTAAAGGTATGTTCCAGATAGGAAAAGTTTCAAACTTTGCATATCCCGATTCTATCCCTTTTTTATAATCATGATAAAACTGCGAAAGACAAGTTGCGAGTTTGCCACTGCCGGGACCGGGACCTGTAACCACGATAAGCCTATTCTTTGTTTTTATATAGGAATTCTTGCCGTATCCTTCTTCACTTACAATTGTATCTACATCTGTAGGATATCCTTTGGTGGCAGAATGAAGATAAACTTTTATATTGCGTGCTTCTAATTTTTTTTTAAAATTAATTACCTGGGGCTGGTTGTTAAAACGTGTTATCACAATCGCCATGACATCCAGACTGTAACTTCTTAAATCGTCGATAAGTTTTAAGGCGTCTACGTCATAAGTTATCCCGAAATCTCCTCTTATTCTACCTTTTTCAATGTCTCCGGCGTATATGCATAAGATGATATCAATCTTGTTTTTTAATTTTTTCAGAAGCTTCACCTTAATATTGGGATCATAGCCTGGCAGGACTCTGGCGGCATGATAATCATATAGAAGTTTCCCGCCGAATTCCAAGTAAAGTTTGCCTTCAAACATATTGATTCTTTCTAAAATGGCTTCGCTCTGTTCTTGGAGATATTTGTTATTGTCAAAGCCAACTTTTTCTATAATTTTTGTCATTGGTTTACTCTACAGTTACACTTTTAGCAAGATTACGGGGTTTATCAACATCGCATCCTCTTAAAACTGCCATATGATAAGCAAATAGTTGAAGAGGTATAACGGTAAGAAGAGATGTTAAAAAATCGAGAGTTTTAGGAACAGTAATTACCGAATCGGCAATTTCTTCTATTGATTTATTACCTTTACTTGCGATAGCGATAACTTGTCCTTTACGGGATTTGACCTCTTGGATATTGGAAATTATCTTTTGGTATATCTTGTCTTCGGTATCAGTAGCAACAAATACTACAGGCATATTTTTATCGATAAGCGCTATGGGCCCGTGTTTCATTTCTGCTGCAGGATAGCCTTCGGCATGAATATAAGAGATTTCTTTCAATTTAAGCGCACCTTCTAGGGCAATTGGGAAATTATAACCTCTTCCTAAATAAAGAAAATTATTAAAATTGACATATTGTTTTGCTGTGTTCAGGATAGCATCGCTTTGCTCCAGTATTTCTTTTATCTGTTCGGGAATTTTTAAAAGGGCGTGTATGATAGTATGTGAAGTTTTCTTGTTTATTATCTTTTTCTCCTGTCCCATCAAAAGTACCATTAATGCCAATACACATACCTGGCTGGTAAAGGCTTTGGTTGAAGCTACTCCTATTTCAGGACCTGCGTGTAGATATACTCCTCCGTGAGTTTCCCGTGCAATTGTTGAGCCTACCGAGTTAACAAGCCCTAAGGTAATAGCTCCTCTTTTTTTTGCTTCTCGCAGTGCAGCCAGTGTGTCCAGAGTTTCTCCTGATTGACTTATACCTATAACAACAGTATTTTTATCAACTATAAAATTTCTATATCTTGCTTCTGAAGCATATTCTACTTCGACCGGTATGCCGATAATATTTTCAAATATATATTCGCCGATAAGAGCTGCGTGCCAGGATGTTCCGCATCCGACTATTATTATTCTCTTTGCATTCAGAAGACATTTTAACCCCGTTATTTTCCCGTCTTTTTTATCAATCCATTTCAGCTGAGATTCCAGCCCGCCAAGCTTAATTTTTGCTCCTTCTTTCCCGCCTTGATGAGTCGAAGAAGGCGAGGCAGGTAGTATGCGTCCGCGCATAGCATCATATACGGTCTGGCTCTGTTCTAATATTTCCTTGAACATATAATGAGGAAATCCGCCCTTTGTGATTCTGTTCAGGGACCAGGTTATCTCTTCGGTTTCTTTTTCCACCTTGGCATTGTGTCTATCGGTAATCCTATAACCGGAAGGTTGAAGCAATACGACTTCCTCGTCATCTAAATATATTACTTTTCTTGTGTGTTTAACTATGGCAATCGGATCAGAAGCTACGATATATTCACCTTTCTTGCCTATTCCTATAACTAAGGGGCTTCCCAAACGGGCAGCTACAATTTTATCCGGCTCGTCTTCGCATATAACAGCAAAAGCATAAGCCCCTTCTGTTAAAACAAGCGCTTCCTGAACGGCTTTTAGAATATCCCCTTTATAGAATTTTTGTATTAGATGAGCGAATATCTCTGTATCGGTATCGGATTTGAATTTATGACCTTCGTCTATTAATAATTTTTTTAAAGATGCGTAATTCTCTATGATGCCGTTGTGAACTACCGCAATTTTTCCGGAACCATCTGTATGTGGATGAGCATTTCTGTCTGACGGGTCACCGTGTGTAGCCCAGCGCGTATGCCCCAAACCGATATTGCCGAAGAGATTTTTCTTTTTGACTATATTATCTAAATTGGCGATTCGTCCCTTGCACTTTGCAACAGAAATTCCCCCCTTATCTATTACAGCTATGCCGGACGAATCGTAGCCGCGATATTCAAGTTTTTTTAATCCCTCTAAAACAACTGGTACAACATTTTTCTTACCGATATAACCTACTATTCCGCACATTTTAACCTCGCTACGTTTCCTTAGTTTACAGTGTACAGTAACCAGTAAAAAAATAACTATACATTTCCTGAAGTTGTAGGTTTTTAAACTTAATACTTAGAGCTTATTACTTAAAACTGTCCTTTTACAGTGAACAGTGTATAGTTTGCAGTTAAAAATGCTAATCTGGTTACTGTAAAATGGTTACTCTTTTCTCTTGTTTTTACATTTCCCCGTCCAGCAATAGAGGCAGAGTTTTTCCTTGGCAAGTCCGATAGCTTTTACCATATTTTCTATAGTCTGATATCTTAATGTAGTCACTTCCAAATCTTTAGCTATCCATTTAATCATTTTTTTATACTCTTTAGAATTATGGTCCATATATTTCGAAACATCATTGATATTTTTACCTTCAATGGCTCGGATTGCTTTGCGGGTAGCAAGTTCATTGATGTTGCGTGTAGAAAGATTAAATTTACATGGGAACATTAGTGGTGGACATGCAGGTCTTACGTGGATTTCTTTAGCCCCATCATCCCAAAGCTTTTTTACGGTAAAGTTTTTAAGTTGTGTCCCTCTGACTATAGAATCTTCGCAAACTGCAATTCGATTACCATTAATTATTTCTTTAATGGAAACGAGTTTCATTTTTGCTATTAAATCCCGGGTCTGTTGTGAAGGAGGAGTGTAACTTCGCCCATATCCCGGGGTATATTTAACAAGTGGTCGTCTGTATGGTTTGCCTGATTCTATAGCATATCCTATTGCGTGCGCGGTGCCCGAATCCGGAACTCCTGCAACTATATCAACCTCTATATCCTTATCAGCTTTTGCTAAAGCTCTTCCGCTTCTTTCCCTTGTAATTTCTACATTTATTCCTTCGTAGCTTGATGCAGGAAACCCCGTATATATCCACAGGAAAGAACAAATCTGATTTGTTCTTCCACCCGGTTTTTTACTCAGTATCCCTTTTTCGTTGATTAGAACTATTTCTCCCGGTTCTAAGTGTTTTGTTATTTTAAATCCTAGATTAGGGAAAGCGCTTGTTTCAGTAGTAACTGCCCAAGCATCTTGTTTTTTCCCGATTACAAGGGGCGTATATCCGAGTCGGTCTCTTACTGCGTAGATACCTTCTTTATTCAGTAATAATAGTGAACAGGAACCGTCTATTACATCAAACATCTTTTCTATTCCGTCCACAAAATTACTTCCTTTACTTATCAACTTAGCTGCAAGTTCGCTAATGTTTACTGCTCCCTTGCTTACTTCACTGAAAGAGCCGCCCTCTTTAAGGAACTTTTTCATAAGTGCTTTAGCATTGCCTACAAGTCCGTTTGTAACTATACAGAAAGGACCGAATTTTGATTCCAAATAAATTGGCTGTTCGTCAAAGTCACTTATAACCCCGATTCCTTTATTCCCTTTTATTCTCTTGTAATCTTCGTAGAATTTAGATTTGAATTGGGTTTGACTTAAATCGTGTATTTGGCGTGTGAATTTTTTCCCGAGAACTGCCATACCGCCATATTGTGTGCCTAAATGGGAATGATAATCTGTCCCGTAAAACAAATCTTGGGCACAATCGCTTTTTTTAGAAATTACACCAAAAATTCCGCTCATGTTTTCCTCGCTACGCTCGGTAGTTTATAGTAACCAGTGTACAGTAATCAGTAAACAATAACTGTAAACAGGTTACTGGTTACTTCTTTATATCCTTTTGGTATTCTTGTAGAGATTTTACATCTAACTTAGGTTTCTTAATCAGGTTTTCTATCCCGTTTACGGATGCTTGTGCTCCGGCGATGGTAGTTATTAGGGGCACGTTATAAAGTATTGAGTGTGACCTTATTTTTGTCTCATCTTCTTTGGTAGCTTTGCCTGCGGGAGTATTTATCATCAGGTCTATTTTGCTGTCTTTGATGAGGTCAATTATGTTTGGTCTTATACCCTCCTGAAGCTTTGGAAGAGTTTGGACTTCTATGCCATTGTTCTTGATAATATTCGCTGTTCCGGAAGTTGCAAAGATTTTAAACCCAAGTTCATAAAGTTTTTTAGCAATTGAGACTATGTGTTTCTTGTCACTATCTTTTACGCTGATAAATACGTTTCCCTTTACAGGTAATTTCTGTCCTGCCGCTATCTGGCTTTTTGCGTATGCAACGCCGAATGTTGAGTCTATTCCCATGACTTCTCCTGTGGATCTCATTTCCGGACCAAGCACCGCATCTACGCCCGGGAAGCGTATAAACGGGAAGACTGATTCTTTGACTGCAACACAGTTGATTTCTTTTTCCTTGGTGAATCCCAAATCTTTAAGTGTTTTACCCAACATTATCTTGGTTGCAAGATTAGCAAGAGGCACACCTATAACTTTACTTATAAACGGTATGGTTCTGCTCGCTCTCGGATTTACTTCAAGAATATATACTACATTATCTTTTACCGCATATTGAATATTTAATAATCCTTTTACTTCCAACTCTTTTGCCAGAGCATACGTATTTTCTTTTATTGTTTTTAGTATTTTTTTGGATAGCGTATAAGTCGGGATAACCATTGCGCTATCACCTGAATGTATACCTGCTTCCTCAATATGTTCCATAATGCCGCCTATAACGCATCTTTCGCCGTCAGCTATCGCGTCAACATCCACTTCTATCGCATCTTCCAGGAATTTATCAATAAGTATTGGATGCCCGGGAGATACTTCTATGGCTTTTGCCATAAAATCAGCCAACCCTTCATCATCATAAACAATTTCCATTGCTCTGCCGCCGAGAACATACGAAGGCCTTACAATTACGGGATAACCTATTTTATTTGCTGCTTTTTTGGCTTCTTCCAGGCTGTTAGCTGTTCCGTTATCAGGTTGGATAATTTTAAGCTTCTTGATTATCTGTTGGAATCTTTTTCTGTTTTCGGCTTTATCTATAGAATCAGGGCTTGTCCCCAGAATATTAATTCCTAATTTCCAAAGCGGAACCGACATATTAAGAGGCGTCTGTCCTCCAAACTGGACTATTATTCCCACCGGTTTTTCCAAATCAATAATATTTAATATATCTTCAACGGTTAAGGGCTCAAAATATAATTTGTCTGAGGTATCATAATCTG
>JAGLSL010000048.1 GCA_023135785.1 bacterium | reverse complement strand
TCTAACACATCTTCCAGTGTCAGCGATTCAAAATACAGGCGATCCGAAGTGTCGTAATCTGTGGAAACGGTTTCAGGATTACAGTTGACCATAATGCTTTCAACATTTTCTTCCTGCAGAGCGTATGAAGCATGAACACAGCAATAATCAAATTCTATGCCTTGACCTATTCGGTTAGGACCTCCACCGAGGATGACGACTTTCTTTTTCCCCGTAGGAATACTCTCGTCTTTTGTTTCATAGGTTGAATAATAATATGGTCGTTCTGCTTTAAATTCTCCCGCGCAAGTATCTAACAATTTATAAACCGCCTTTACATTATTTTTCTTTCTGTATGCTCTTACTTTTTGCTCGGTGGAATTAATAAGATGTGCAATCTGTATATCAGAAAACCCGTCCATCTTCGCTTTTTTAAGTAGTTTTACAGGTATTTTAATCCCTATTTTCTGTCTTCTGTCTTCTGACTTCTGTGTTCTGTATTTCTTTATCTCTTCTTCTATTTCTACAAGCTGTTTCATATTATCTAAAAACCATTTGTCGATTTTTGAAAGTTCATATATCTCGTCAATTGAAAGCCCCATTTTGAACCCATATCTGATATTAAATAACCGCTCGTCGTTAGGAGTTCTTATTTTTTCTTTTATTGATTCGACTAAATCTGTTGAAGGTGATTTCAACCCCGAACCAGAACAAGTTCCCCGCCTGCCAAGTATTGTCGGGCAGGGGTTCAGGGTTAACAACATTTCATCCGATATTTTGTCTTTTCCGTCAGCCCCAAATCCGAACCTTCCCGTTTCAGTGGACCTTATCCCCTTTTGAAACGCTTCCTTGAAATTTCTGCCTATGGACATTGCTTCGCCTATGGCTTTCATTGATGTGTTTAAAGTTTTTTCGGCTTGAGGAAATTTCTCAAACGTGAACCTACATATTTTTAATACGCAATAATCAATAGTCGGTTCAAAGAACGAAGTGGTTTTGCCTGTAATTTGGTTTAAAACTTCAGGAAGCGTAAGCCCTATGGCAAGTTTGGTAGCTACTCTTGCAATAGGAAATCCCGTAGCCTTGGAAGCCAGCGCAGAACTTCTTGATAGACGCGGGTTTACTTCTATTATAACGATATCTCCATTCTCGGGATTTTGGGCAAACTGAATATTTGCCCCGCCGCCGGTTATGTCAACTTTTCTTATAATCTTCTTGGATAAATTTACAAATTGCGCGTATTCCTCTTTGGTTAAACTTTGGGAAGGGGCGACTACAATACTGTCTCCCGTATGCACTCCCATGGGGTCTATGTTTTCCATTGAAGTAATCATAATCACATTATCAACACTGTCTCTCATCACTTCAAATTCTATTTCTTTCCAGCCCACAACCGATTGCTCGACAAGCACCTGTCCTACAGGGCTTACCTCAAGTCCTTTTGTCAGGAATGCTTCCAATTCTTCTTTGTTGTAAGCGATAGAACTGCCGCTTCCGCCCATGCAATAAGCCAGTCTTAAAATTAACGGGAATCCTATTTTAAGCCCGATTTTTAATCCTTCTTCAACGCTTGTTGCAATGCCGCTTTTTGGCATGCTAATTCCTATTTCCCTCATCGCTTTTTTGAATAAATCCCTGTCTTCGGCTCTTGATATCGCTTTTATGCTTGCGCCTATTGATTCAACACCATATTTTTTAAGTATCCCTTCTTTCATTAAGAAATATGCGAGATTCAAACCTGTTTGCCCCCCCAGCGTGGGAAGAATTGCATCAGGTCTTTCTTTCTTTATTATCTCTGTTACTATATCCACAGTAAGCGGTTCGATATAAGTTTTATCCGCTATTTCCGGGTCTGTCATGATTGTAGCCGGATTACTATTAATAAGAACGGTATGATATCCTTCTTCTTTTAGCGCTTTGCACGCTTGAGAACCGGAATAGTCGAATTCACAAGCCTGACCTATAACTATCGGCCCCGACCCTATCATCAAAATTTTATGTATATCTGTTCTTTTAGGCATCGTTAATTTCAAAAGAAACACAATGGAAATAAATTGAAATAGATTGAAATATATAGAAATAAATAGTTTTTATATGTGTTTCGGTTTTGTTTACAACATATTTCCACTGTATATCCATGTATTTCTATCACATTCCCAATTACTGTTTTCTGTCTTCTGTTCCAGCCATTTTTAAGATTCTTAAAAATGCTGGATTTACTTCATCAAATCCCGGACTGAGTGGATAATATTGTGTTGAAATAAATTTTAGGGACTTGCTTTCCATCTCTTCTATAGAATTATCGTTTACATTTCGCAAAGTTATGTTTACCCCGTTTAGAAACGAATTTCTAACGGGGCGGGTGTCTTTTCGATTCTTTATAGAATCTTCATCCACGATAAATGAATGGTTCTGGATGGTAATTTCCCCTTTAAACGAATCAGGCGATTTAACGGGATAATTCGCGCCACGGTGTCCCATTGCCATTTTTTTCAGTTTCCCACCTAGCGCAAGAGCGATGATTTCATGTCCCGTGGATATTCCTAAAACAGGAATTTTACCGAGCAGTTTTTTCGTAGTTTGTGTGATTATAGGGATTGCTTCGTCATCTTCAGGACCATTGGAAATAACTACAGCATCAAATCCCGATTTCAATATTTTACCCGCATCTGTATCGTATGGTAATAAAGTTATATTACATCCCAGAGTTTTTAATTGTTTAATAAATCCGTTAGTAATTCCCAAGTCCAATATCGCTATTTTGGAACCGGAAGATTTGGGTTTTAGTTTTGTGACTTCTTTTACGGAAAATTCTTTTATAAAATCTTTCTTTATATTCTTTGCGGCTTTTTGTAACTTCTGTAGCAATTTCTTTTCGTCTGTTTCTTTTGTGGAAATTATACCCAACATCTCCCCTTTATCGCGGATATGAACGGCAAGTGTTCTTGTGTCAATCTCGCTTATTGCAACAGTCTTTTCTTTTTTCAGGAAATTTTCCAAACTGTCTTCAGCCTGCCAGTTTGAATATATTCGGCTGTTTTCCTTAATAATCAAACCTTCAAGCCGGCATTTTTTTGATTCATTGAATTTTTCGGCTACACCATAATTGCCGATAAGAGGATACGTGAGGACTAAAATTTTGCCCGCATTTGAAGGGTCTGTCATCATTTCCTGATAACCTACAATTGCGGTATTGAGGATGACTTCGCCGATTTTTTCACCGGAAGCGCCGATGGAAATGCCTTCAAAACAACTGCCGTCTTCTAATACTAATTTTGCATTCATCGGTTAAATTTCAGGAAAAGTTTATCAAAAAAATCAATGTTTGGCAAAAGCTAAAGCTCTCCTCTGCCAAATCATAGGATGTTCTTTATTTAATAACTTCCCGAATCGTAATCCATCCCGAAAATTTTTCAGAAATTCCAGAGGGTCCAAAATTTTCGGGATACTCTGTGGGATAATCGAACCAATGTTTCGATTAAAAAAAACCACGGCGCTTTCCACTGCGTCGTGGTAAAAATTTCTTCAACTAACAGAAAGTATTATAACATAAAAATATCCCGAATTCCTCGGGGGGATTTTTCCAATGCGGGGTTATACAATCTGTAATTATCAAATCCTAATATCAGGTCTGTTTCCGGAATCCGTTTTGTTAGTATTTTTATGTTTTTGGAAAAATGCTTTAATATAGCTATACGGCATGCGAAAAAGCCCAATGACAAATTGATTAATAGCTATTTTGGTCGCTCCCTTAAAGGAATATCTCCAGAAGATTCGTTCATTATCGCAGTAATATATCAGCCCTTTGTTTCTTAATAGTTCCAACCTATACTCCAAAAGTCGCTTAAAATCCTCAAATTCTCTATCGTGATAAAACGCAGAATTATATGTACCATCTTTCTTTATGTTTTCTATATGATTGTTATAAGCAGTCTTTAGGCTCCCTGTAGAAATCAGGTTATCTTTCCACAAGCCGGACAAATCATGATTAACAGCATTTTGATGAGTTACGGTAATGAAAGCTCTATTATCTATAGATTTGGAATACAACCACATTCCGCAAACAATATTATTAAATATTGAACCGGCTCCGACTATTACAAAGACGATTCCATCCGAAGACACATAAAAATCATACTCTACTTTATATATCTCGCCTTTTCCGTCATATCTGGTGCCCAGCTTTTTAAAATTTAATTCATCTGCCTTCAAACTACTACTTGTTTTGAATTGTTTGCAGATATCAGGTAATACAAAATTATATTCCGCAGTTTTCTCTATGTATGGCCATTTACGGTGCTTTTCCCACAAAAAGACTCCTATCAATATACTGTATGGGATTACCGAAGATAACAGTAAGAACAACAGTATTTTACTCATATTCTTCTCGCCTTATTTATTTTCTTTTACCTTTTTACCTTTTCCCTCTGGAATTTTGGAAAGGTTCCGAGGACTTGGTCCCGGAAATTCTCCGAATTTCTCGGGGTATTTCTCACTTCTTCCTCTTGTTCAGTTTCCCCTGCCGTGCGTTTTTTTGTTTGTTAATATGCATTTGCGCGGTTGTCGGCAGATATCATGAAATTACTTAATAAATCGTCCTTTCATAGTTTTTGCTTGGTTATGTCCTGCTTTTAATTTTTCTGCCAATTTTTTATCCGACCTGATTTGCGCCATTTCAATGGGGTCTACAAAATGTTTACTCTGATAAGTATTCTTTTCTTCTATTCTTTTATCTATCATATTCAAAACAAGTTGTTTATTCAAGATCCATTCGGGCGCGACGAGAAATTCTTTTGGACAATCGGCGGTTATCCGTTGAATAACGGTTGTCGGTGGCAAATACTGTAAAAATTCTGTGACTATATTTACATACTCGTCCAATTCTAAAGGTTTATATTTGCCCTTTTTGAAAATCTCTTCCAGTTTAGTGCCTTTGACGATATGCAGGGGGTGGATTTTTACACCGTCTATTTTTAATTTAGCTAAAGCTTTAGCGGTTTCCATCATTTCTTCTTTTGTTTCGTTAGGCAATCCGATAATTATATGAGCGCATATTTTTATATTCCGCTTTCGCGTCATATCAACCGCTTTAAAAAAATCTTCGTATGTATGACGCCTGTTTATTAATTTTAAAGTCTTATCGTGGATACTCTGAAGCCCGTATTCGAGCCACACCTCGTAATCCTTAGAATAACTATTAATCAAATCCAGTATTTCTTCATTAACGCAGTCGGGGCGTGTTCCGATAGATATTCCCACAACATCTTTAAACTTTCTGACGACATCATATCTTTCTTTTAGTATATCTAAAGTAGCGCCCGCCACTAAAGCGCTGGCGGGCAGGCCCGTCACAAAACCTTGGGCGGGCAGGCCCGCCATAAGACCTTTGGTGGGCATATCTGTCTGAGGTAGATATGTATTCGTATATGCCTGAAAATATACGATGAATTTTTTCGCGCCGTATCTTTGCCTGCTAAACGCTATCCCGTTTTCAATTTGGGTTTCTATTGGTTTAGAGGGGGTTCGGCTGTTTAAACTAAACGCTTTATTATCACAATAAACACATCCGTCTTTGCTTAGTTTTCCGTCTTTATTCGGGCAGGAAAAACCCGCATCTATGCTGACCTTATAAACTCTGCATCCAAACCGTTCTTTTAAATATTCGGAGAATTTGTAATATGTTGATTTACTCATATGGAAACGCTCTATCTGTTATTGCGAGCCTCGCTGAAAGCGGGATAAACTCCGCGGCGAAGCAATCTCGCTTTTTGGGATTGCACGGTCTGTTCCGAGCCTGTCGTTGAGATTGCTTCTCCCCGACTTGTCGGGGCTCGCAATGACAAGCAAAAGTTACAATGACATCTTTATTTCTTATGCAATTCCCTCAAATACACAATCAAAATACTAACCGCCACGGGCGTAACGCCTGATATTCTGCTTGCCTGCCCAAGATTAAGCGGTTTAAATTTCTTAAGTTTCTCTTTAATCTCAAAAGAAAGCCCCGGCACTTTGCCGTAATCAATGTCGGATGACATTTTAATCTTTTCAAGGTTCCTGAATTTATTCACTTCCGAAAATTCTCTCTTGATATAACCTTCATACTTAACTTCAATTTCCATTTCGCGCAATACCTCTGCAGGATAATCGGAAAGTTTATCCTTTATCTCTTCTATTTTTGTATGGGGGCGTTTAATAAACTGATACAGAGAGATTTTTTCTTTCCCCCCCCCCTTAGCCCCCACATCTTTGATTCGCTTTTGCCCTGCAAAACGAACCAGTGGGGGTTTCTTACCT
>JAGLSL010000047.1 GCA_023135785.1 bacterium | reverse complement strand
ACACGCCTGTCCTCATCCTTTAATGCAATGGTAAGTGGTTTTATGGCACTGCTATCTCCGAGCTCACCTAATGCCTTTGCTGTTCTCCAGCGAATATCCCAGTCCTTATCTTTCAATACGGCAATAAGCGGCTTTAATGCTTGGCTGTCTCCTATCTTACCTAATACCTTTATGGCTCTTGACCGGGCATAGTTACTATGTTTATCCTTTAATACGATAATAAGTGATTCTACTGCGGGCTTGCCTATTCTTATTAGTGCTTCTTCTATTTGAAGTAAACCGCCTGGACCGTCTGGAAGATAGTCAAATTCTCTCTCTCTAACTTCCATGTCTCCATCCTTCAATGCAGAAATAAGTAGCTCTACTGCTTGAGAAATATCTTCTGTTTTTTCTAAAACTTCTATTTCTCTGTATAGGATACGCTTATCCTTAATAGCAATTGGAGTTATTGAAGCATTGTCTTCAAACTCGCTTAATGGATTCGCTGCTCTTTCTCGAAGAGTCTTAACTTCATTATTTGATGTAACAGTAGTCTCTGATAGTTTGCTTAAATTTTCTGTTTGTTCTTTTTGCGTTCCTTCGGCTTCCGATTTATTCGCCTTATTTGCGCAGAAGAACGGGACTAAAACTATAGCGCCTATGCACAGTCCCAGAACCAATATCCAAAAAGTTGATTTTCTGGAAGTTCTCATGACTTTTACCTAGTTTCCTTTTGTAATATTTTAGAAATCCTAATACTGTTTCCGATGTGGCTAATAAGGTTATTCATTTATGTATCCCAAATGAATTCACATGTCCATATACCTCGAGTTTTACCTTAATTCTTCTTCACTCAAACCGAAATGATGCCCAATTTCATGATAAAGCACGTCTGCGACCCTTTTTTTTATTTCGGCGTCGCTGTCGCACATTTCTTCTATAGTATTTTTATATATCGTTATTTTATCCGGCAAAGTCGAACTATGCCAAACACTCCGTTTCTTCAGCGGTATCCCCCTATACAGTCCCAACAAAACCATTCCGGGTGATGTAAAACCCCGAGGCATATTTTCTTCCATGACTATTTCCACATTTTGCAATTTATCTCTAAATTGCGCAGGCAACTCTTTCAAAGCTTCTATTATCAATTTTTGAAATTCGTCTTTGGTCTTTTTTATCATTCAGCTTTTATCAGAAGATATCCTATTCGCTTTTTCGTTGTGCGTATTAAAACTACTGCCGAATAGCCTTTAGGAGTTATAAGTTGACTAAAACTTTTTTTCTCGTCTTCAAGTCCTTTATCCGTAAAATTAATAATGAATCCGTTACCTGCCATTAAATCGACTTTCATTTTCAACTGCGGATATTCTTTTAAAAAACCTTTAACGGTAAAATTTCTCTTGACGGAAATATTAGAATTTAGAAGTTTTCTTACTATCTTTTCCTTTAGCGGAAGGTTTCTATAATCGGAACCTGTTATAGCGTCTTTTACCATATTGAATATTTTGTCTATTTCTTTCTCGGACAGTTTTGAAGGCAAAGGGGTGAACTCCAAAGCTCTTTTGATGAAATTTTGAGTGATATAGTATTGGTTCCTGCCGTTGACTTTATAAATCCCGACGCCCGCCTCCTCGACCCTGTCGTTAAGGATGTTTTCTCTATGTCCCTGACTTTGCATCCAACCTCTAACCGATTCCTCCGCCACATCCTGATAATTTTCGCAATTAAATAAGTTCTCAGCCGATACGGTAAAAACAATTCCGGCTTTTTCTAAACGTTCGCTAACTAATTCCCCCTCTTTATTTTCGTGCGCAAAATATCCTTTAATAGCCATATCCTCCGAATGCTTGCGCGCAACCTCTGTAATATCGCTTGACCATTCTAACTTGGGAAGATTATGTTTAAATCTTTCCTCGTTTACCCTGTCATAAATAAGTCTTTCCAAAAAAGATATGGGCCTTGTTTCAACCGGTTGGGTTCTAAAAAAAGAAAAAACTTTTGCATTCCCAAAGACCATTAACAAAACAACAAGAATAAACAACCGACTTTTCATATATTTATCTTTGCCTGTCCGGTCAATCTAAGGTTATCCGCCCTACCCTGCGCGTTTTTTTTGTGATTGCCCCCAAATTGCTCCTTCTATAACCCGCAATCCATAGAATTTTCCTGTCT
>JAGLSL010000046.1 GCA_023135785.1 bacterium | reverse complement strand
CAGTTCCATCCCGAATTCAAATCCAAACCGGATAGAGCCCATCCATTATTCAAAGAATTCATTAGAGCAGCGGTAAGCTTTAAGATATAAGCTGTAAGCAAAAAATGAAAGCAGTTAACTTAAAGCTTAAGGCTTATAGCTGATTTTTTCTTATATAGTATTTTATTCATACTCCATCAATTCACTATACTCCACCAATTTATCTTTTAAAATTACCATCGCCTTACAATCATCTTCATTATATTCAATAATCCGTTTTAACACTTTCTCGTCCTTACTTGCGATATATTCGTTATACCACTGAATAGACAATGCTCCCGACGGACTTTCGTCTCTCCATTTAAAACCCAGATATGTCGCAATCTCTTTTATAGAATAACTGGCAAGAGGCCAATCCGTCTTTGCCTGCACTATTCTATACAAATCAATTGCGTTAGACGATGCAAAAAACTGCGCGACTTCATCCTCGGATACCACATCAAAATACTTCTTACTCATTTTTTTATAAGTCGTTTTTTCATAAGGCGAATAATAATATATCGCATAAGAACCTTTGCCAAGTGTTCTTATATAATCCCAAAATCTCTGCCACGCATCCTTTTCCGCCTGTTTATCCTTAGCCAAAAAATAAATAAACTTCTCATCACCAGCCCTTCTTTCATAAACGCCGTGCAGATATACCAAATCCTGTGTCGGGTCAGATTCAATATCAAAAAACAATTCAATCGGCACTTTAGGCAAATCAAGCTTATCATATAAAACCGGCTTCTTTATATTAACCACCACATTGGCTCTGGCTATCAACTTCCTCAACAAACCCTCACCAACACCCTTGAGTATTGTCTTGTCCTGCCTCTTCAACTCCATTGCCTTGTCTATATCCAAACCACACAAGTCTTTCGTTGTTAAAATCCTCAAATCCGCTTTAATAATATCTCTTGTATTTCTTCCCAAATAAAAAAGATTAGTTAAATCCTCCGACTCATTACACCACTTCTTGCAACTAACATACCACGGACACAACTTGCAAACCGCTGAATTAGCGGGATAATTTTGTTTATCGTTCGCAACTAATGCCATCGCTTCGGCTTTAACTTCCTCATAATATTCCCACCAGGTCTTATGCGCTCGGGGACCCATCATCTTATCTAACATATAAGGAGTCTCATTCATTTCAATATCAATTATCGCCCCTATGTTCTCCTTAGCAAACCCCAAAGACTTCAAAATCTCCACATACAAACACAACTGTACAGCATAATGTTTCTTCGGCTTATTCTTTTCCTCTTCGCTGCCGTTTTGATACGCTTTACCCGCCTTAATCTCAACAGGCATATATTTCCCATCCTCTAATCTCTTTAAAAAATCCGGAATACCAAGAAATTGAGCGTGTTTTATTACCCCCTGATAAATTAATTCCTTCCCATCCTTCATCGCCTCCATCGTCCGCAGATTTCTATCGCCAAGCTCCCCCTTACTCAAATCTGTAAATTCACCCGTCTTACTGATTACCTCCTGCTCAAACTGCACGCCCTTATCCCAAAGCAATTGAACAAAAGGATTTGGTTCCTGCATCTTTTCTTCCTGTGGACCGTGGATATCCCGCCAGACACGATGGGGGCATTGAGTATAATTGTAGAGAATTGATGCTGTAATATTCATTGATTTTTTATTATACTTTTTTTAATTAATCCAAAATCTAACAATTCTAACTCTTTCTTATCCTCCAAAAAACGCCCGACATCCTTTCTAACTAAAGCAAAATCAATCTTCTCCAACTTATCTAAAAGGAAACTTTTAAAATTCTCTTCGCCCAACCTCAAATTTTTGTCTTCAGTTTGCTCAATAGCATTATTTAGCAAAATAAAATTTGGTTTGGTCTTCCTGCCCAAATACCACAACAAATCATAAAAATCTCTGCCTTTAAGAAACTTCCTAAAAAAACACGCATGAAGTTTTGTCGCATAAAGTGAAGATAAATCAAAATGCGAAATATTGAAAATGTATGTCTTATTAATTAAAGAGGTCTGCACACTACCACCTTTCGGCGGGTTAGAATCAACTTCTACCTTGATAGAAAGTTTTTGCTCTTTCATCTGCGAAAGTCCCAGTTCATTCAATAAATTATTAAATTTCAAAAAAGAGCTCTGCGCTGTCTTATCAACACTATTTTTACTCTCCACATCAAAACCGTAAAGTTTTAATTCAGACACGAGAGCATCAATAACCTTTAAAAAATCATATCCTTCTTTCCTGATAACTGAAAAATCTAAATCTTCCGAGAAACGTCTCAAGTCATATAAAATCCTTAAAGCCGTTCCACCCACAAAAGCCATATCTTCAAAATACCCCTTATCGTGAATAATTTTAAGGCCTAAAATCTGCAAGAATTCCCTCACCCTGTTAATCTTGTCCCCAACATCCATAGAAGGTCTAAACTGCTGTTTTAGCACATCAATCATCGGCTCTCCGTTTCGCCGGCATAGCCTTCGGTAACGTCGGCTTTTCCAATAAATTCACAAAACTCCCTGCACACCTTAATAAGTTTCTTATTACCGAAAAAATCTGCAAATTCCAAAATCTTGTCTTTCTTTAATCCGGATACATTTTGAAAACGATATCCTTCTTCAATAACCTCTAAAAAATCTTTTTTGAAATTTCCCAAATTAAAATAAAAGAAATCGACTACCGCCTTCTCCGCAGTAGCAATAAAATACGATAATCCTGTTTCGTCCTTAGCAATATTAAACCCCTTAAAACAATCTTTCTTAATATGCCTATAGATGAACACTCCAAGCTCATTGTGAAATTCTTTCGTTTTTCGGGTACAGATAGAAGTAATGTCAACCACCCTTTCAGGAATCAAACCATAAAAATTAAGAGCATATTCCAAACTAACATAAGAGGGGACATAAAGCTGGTTAGCAATAAAAAGTTTAGAAGGATTAATCTTCCTGTCATTTTTGTTTAAAATATATACACCTTTTCTAAGCTTAATTAAAAGGTTCTGAACCTGCCAGCGCCTGATTTGATTACGCGCAATCTGATTATCTTCTCCAAACATACTCAAATCCCGACTGACAAAAATCGGCATATCCTGAATACGTTTCTTAAACTCTAAATATCTCATAACAGTGTTTCCTTATATAATCAATAATGATTACTTACAGAAATAGTATATCGCGGAACTTTTTACTTGTCAATCCGCCAAGGAAACTTTGGTGGGCCTGACCTCGCCAGTTTGCCTTGCCTCGCCATCGTAGTAGTGACAGGAAGTGGCGGGTCAATCCCGTCAGAGATTTAAATCAATAGTTGCTTGCACCCACAGTTTGATTTCGTACCCTGAGAAATTCAAGGAATTTCTAGGACCAAAGTCCCTGAAATTGCATTCGCAATTTCTAGGGGGAAATCAGTGGGTGTAAGTGATAAGTTAAAAAAAACCAACTGCAGATTTTAGACAACCACCGGAGGCGTGGGTGGGAGTTGCACCCACGCATAACGGTTTTGCAGACCGCTCCCTTGCTGCTTGGGTACCACGCCAGATAATTAAAAAATTCAAGCAAGAGATATAAAAACTACTTGTTATACCGAATTTCACCTTCTCTTATTGCCAATGGGTCGTTTCTTGACGCATTAGTAGTAAATAGGTAAATATTATCAGATGTCGGCATTTGGTCAAGGTCGCTCATATTCGGAAAAGCATCCCTAATGGCTTCATCAAAATCGTCAATTGTCGCGTCCTTATAACTCGGATCCTCTTTCCCATTGACCCCTACCGAAAACACTATACAAGAATCGGCAGTACCCACCCCTCCATCGTTGCAAGAGTAATATTTATAAGGTTGAGAACTTTCAAAAGCATCCGCTAAAGCTGTATCTAAATAATCCTCTTCAAATAATTTATAAAGTCCGCTTTTGTCTGGAGCCATATCATTATACGGAAATCCGCTATATTCAGAATAATAATCTATCAGCGCAAGTTTTATAGTGTTTAGCTCTGAAATCGCTTTGGACCTCCGGGCTCTTATTCTCATTTTTCCCAAAGTCGGGAAAATCATAGCTGCGAGTAAACCGATAATGGCAACAACAGTTAGAATCTCAAGAAGAGTGAACCCCGCATTTTCCTTATTCATAACTAAATTCATTTTAGCATAAAAAGTTAAAATCTCAAGTTATCGTAGTAACGAAAACCCAGTGCAGTTTTTTCTTTACGAAAATCGAGTTCTCTCTTCGGGGAGTTTTTTAAAGCAGTAGGCAGGGAATAATCCCCTGCATATTTTATATGAGAGAAATTTGTTCATTTACCCATTGATAAAACCTTGTAGCTATTTTTACTACTTCTAATGCTTCCTTTTGATAAAAATTTCGTCTCTCATATTGAATTAAATTCTTTTTAGCAATAATTTTCCTGAGCAAGGTACTTTTCTCTTTTGCTTCCTTAATAGGTAAAGAACCAACCAAATCACAAACATCCAAATGATTCGGAGAGATAGAACGAACTCCCTTTTCGAAAACACATACAGCATCAGCAGAAGAAATTACACATTGGAGAGCCAGCGTGGCGGAAGCATTAAAATTATCTTTCTGAATCGCCAAAAGCATCTGTTCATAATTGTCCGTTGCTTTTTTTAGATAATCTGAAGCAGCAGAACGGTCTTCCTTTTTGATTTTTAAATTTTTGGGCGTCATATCAACCTCAAATATCCAACGGTTCACTCCCCCAGATTACAGAATAGGATTTCATAAGAGTTGAAACAGGAGGAAGATTTTTCTTTAACCGAAGACGAAATTCATCTTTGGTTTTAATGTAAGCATCTAAATTGAGCTTAAAATATTCCTTAAAGTTAACTGCTATATTATTTAAAAATTTCTCTTCTACTTCGGTTTTGTCTTTTTCATTCCCGATTATAACCGCAACATCTACATCACTACTATCGGTGGTTTCGCCTTTTTCTAAACTCCCATACAAAATACAAGATATAATTTTATTCTGTACATCTATCTGCTTAATCTGTTTGATTAAATAATCTTTAATTTCCTCTTTAACAGAAATCTCTTTCTCAAACATCGGTCGTAACATTTCCTTAACAGTCCTGTTTTTACTATCCAGATTATAAATGTGTTGTTTGCCAATGATATCCAACTTAAGAACCCCTTGATTATAGAGTCCTTTTAGGGCAGTATGCGCAGCCGGAGCAGAAAGATGCACCAGCTTTGCTATTTCCCTGCCGGATGCCCTAAAGTCATCGGTCTTTGATACAAACAACCGTATAATTGCAACCTTAGACCGAGAGTTTAGAATATTATCCAAACTTTTTTCTATAGCCATCTTTGAATCCTTCACTTGGCAATGTAAAGTTTTATTAACAGATGTAAGGTTTCCTTAACACGAGTTAAATTATATTTGCAATTTCTTCTTATGTCAACCCCGTTAGAGATTTTAAAAAACGCTGAATATTCCACCAACCAGATAAGCAACTATCCCACTATATAATATCTGAGAGCAACTTATTAAATCTCTAACGGGGTCAAATGTTTTTGTTAAGGTAGCAACTATCTCTTCGTAAATTGGCTAAAATATGGGGTAAATATAGCCATGTTTTGGCTAAAATACAAGCATATTAAGAGAATTCTCTAAATTAGACAAAATATTCTGTTCGCTTTTGCTCCACTTCCACTCCGTACCCTCTCCGCTATTGAAGCGTATGAATAACGCAAAAACACCTAACGGTGTTTGCGAAAACCCAGTACAGTTTTTTTCTTTACGAAAACTCCGAAGGAGTCCGAATCCCGATATGCATCGGGACATCGGACAAAGTTTCAAAAAAGAGGGATTTTCCAATGCCTGCCCGCCGATTTTTGTGGAGGGCTTGCCCGCCAAAGTTTTAGTGGCGGGAGGAAGAGAGATTAGAGAAGGGGGAGAAATCTGAAATATTTCCGGGATTTTAGTCCTGGTCTCCAGGAAAAGAAAACAGAGGGGATTGATGCAATTCTCAGTCTAAACATACTTTTTTAAAATTACATTTGGAACACCTATTTTCATCAATAGTCTTAACAAAATCCTCTTCTACAGCTTCATTCAAAACTTTATCACGCAGAAGTTCTTTCATATCTCTTATGCTACCTCTCATGTATTCTTTGACACCCTCAATTACTGCCGAGTCTACCGGAAATTTATGAATCTCATTTCTTCCAAGATTGTATTCTGCTGTCTTAATATTGGTTGTCGGGACTTTCCACTTTTCCATTGCATAAAGAGCATAACAAGCAAGCTGAATATTATCTTTCTCTAATTTCTCGCTTCTTCCCGTTTTCCAATCATAAATGACAATATCTTGTTCATGCTTATAAGCAAAATCAAGTGAGACATAAACCTTTACATAATCAAGCCAGAAACTGGAAAACTCCTCAATTTCAAGCCAATTCTCTTTTGGCAAAGAACAGGAATATAGTTCTTGATAAAGTTCAGACCCATAGAAATTCCTGAGGCATTTTTCTACATAAGCATAAACCTTTTCCCATTCATCTTCGCCTACGTCAATATTATATTCATGCTCGAAAAGAGCGCAGGTTTTAGGTATTTTAAGGTATCTTCCGCTCTTAGAGGATGCAAAATCTGCACGCATCATCCTCTCAGTAATTTTAATAATTTCTTCTATATTGAGAGGTCTAATACCTTTATAAATATTTTTAATACTTCTTTCAATACAGGAATGAACCACTTGACCAATCCAGATATAGCGACTCTTTAACTGTTTAAGGATGTATATTTGTCTTACTCTTTCCGGTGCATTAAATTCCCAGCCACCCCAACTACCATAATAACGGAAATAGTATTTTCTAGCACATTCTTTAAAAAGATTATCTCTCGACTTAGACCAAGAAAAATCGTTAGTGAAATCTGTCATAATTTATCTTAATAAAAATTCCAAAATTCCTTTTTCGAGCATTACCAAATTAAAAAGGTAGTCATTGTGATCAAATGTTTCTCGAAGTGGCTTCGCGGTAGTCTTCCACCCCACACCATCGGTAATCCAGAAAAACTTATATTTTCCACTTAAAACATCAAACAAATTTCGATACTCTCCGGCAGTAGATTTTAGCTTTGAGCCACCACCACCATAAAAATTAGTTTCAATAATAAATAATTCTTTACTATTATCAATAACAAAATCATATCTTCTAGAAGATTTATCAACTGGGACATCATAGCCTAACTCATTTTTTATTTTTTCGGCATTGGCTTCTTTTAAATATCTAAAATGACTTTTCCTACAAACATCTTTGATAAATACCTCAACAATATTTTCCATCGCGTGACCGCCGCGATTCTTTCTCCCATTGCTATCAAGACCGGCTTCAACTCCAATCATATAATCAACTATAAATAATAAATTTTATCATTCGCCAATTCTTGACAACAGATTTTTTCAAAATCTATACTTGGATTTTCTTTTTTAAAATTTTCAAAAGCTTCTTTTTCATCTTTCCCGTTTTGCCAATCTAAAATTTGACAATTTTCTACTTGTTCAAAATTATTATTTTCCGTAAAACCTTCTGATGTATAAAAAATATATTTTTTCATAATAAATTAAGTTAACCGATAAACTCCACGAGAAATAAATTTAATATATCCTTTATCTCTTAGAAATTGAAGTTGTTGTCTGACTTTGTCTTTAATATAATTATTTTTCGTGTATTTTTGTGATAATATTTTTTCAAAAGAGTACATCTCTTCAAGAGTAAAATCCTTTTTACCTAAGCTATCAATACATTTCATAATATCTAAAACCCAACCTTTTAATTCTGTTTTTTTAGATTCCCTTAAAAATAAAGTTTTTTGCCAATTTTTTAGAATGTCCTTCTTGTCTTCGGTTTTTTCATTTTTTATATAAAATATTTTTCCACTTTGTGGAATGCTTTGAAGTAAAATATTGCAACCAATCCACCCGGCTCTTTTCGCATTTATTGAAAGGGGTTTTCTCTTTTCAATAATTTCGGAAACAAAAAAATGTTTTGGAATAACAACAAAATTTTGTACTTTATAACTCTGTAAGTCATAATTTAAAAAAAAGAAGCTTGGATTATTTGTACTATTCAGTCTTTCAATCATTTTGCTATAGGCACCATCGACAATCTTTTTACCCATTGTGTCTTTTTTGCTTTTTAATTCATATTCTTCACGACAATTATCACAATAAAAATCTGCCACTGGACTATTATTTGCAAAATCAGTAATAAAATTTCCGCAATTTGGACAGAAAATTTCATTTTTCACCCAATCTTCAGTCATTATCCTTATAGCTTGCGATTGATTTTTATATAAAACGGCTAAGGTTGTGTTGAAATTTAAATTCATATCTTAAAATTTTTATAAATTTTCTCGCCTAAAGCAAGGTTTCATGACTAGCCGTAAAATAACGACAGCTTAAATTAGGAGCAGCATTTGGTTTAAGCCAGGCAATATCATTTAGAATATGATATCCGTTACGCTCTAAAGCGTAACCACAGCGATAAATAGAATGATAGGTCCCGCTAATCCAGATCGTTCCGTTAGGCTTTAGAACTCTTCGGCAAGCCTTTATCCACTCTATATGAAACTTTAAATCCTTATCAAGTCCATTACTTTCATCCCAACTACCCTTATTTACAGAAACCATTTTTCCCGCATGGCAAGTAAAGCCTCCGTTGGAAAGATTGTAAGGAGGGTCAGCAAAAATCATATCTATAGAATCGTCAGGAATATGAGACAGGATATCAAGGCAATTTCCATGGAATAAAGCTACATTACGGTCTCGGTCTTCAAAGTAGGGCTTGGCTTTAATATTTTCCTGATAAAGAACAGCTTGCTCTCTCACCGAAGACTTTTTGCTCTTTTTTCGATGTTTACCAAGAACCTTTTTAGTGGAATATTTTTTGACTTTGGAAATTTTGGAGGCATATACACTTTTCTTTTTCATTGTTGATAGCATTATATTCAATCAGCGTATTATCAGCAAGAATGGATAGACAGAATTTTCTTCTACGAGTATCCGGTATCTAGAATCTAGTATCAAATACACCACCATCTCTCCCCTGAATCCAAGAGAAAGAATACCAAACCTCATTATATTCCCCCAACGAATCAATCGCAAACCGTCAGTTTATTGAACGTTTTTATATTTATACGAGTTTTTAAATTGCGGGCAAGACCTGACCCTGTTTGTTTTGTTTCATTGTTACTATTTACTGCTATTATCAACATATTGTAATAGCTCTTTTATGCCTAATTTTTTTGCTAATTGGAGTACTTTATCAGTCATTTCTTTGACATTATGCCCAACTTTTTTCTCTTCTTTTGCAAAATAGAAGGTTGCTAAAGCTAAACACCTTTCTTCTTTCAATTTTTGAAAGCGTTTTATAGCATCTTCATATAAAAGACGCCCTCCTTCAATCTTTCCCTTGCGAAATTCGATTAAACCTTCCGTTGCCTTATAAACCCCTTGTTCTCTTTCACTCAATTCTTCAAAATTAATAGTAGTCATCTGTTGCTCTGCTTCTTTAATTCTATCTAATGATGCCAAAGAAAATATATAATTATTTTGAATTGGAAAATTTTTACCTAATGGACCAATTTTTTCTTCCTCAACGATGCGTACAGCTTCCTGGAAATTATCTAAACATGTTCCAGCAATATAAGTGGCTTGTTCTACCGGACGAGAGCAAAAGGGTTGCAACCTCGACCATTTTAAAGATGCCCCTAAAGCATCTTTATAGTTTCCTTCATAAAAAAGACGTGTTGACTCAGCTTCAAAAGCAGCTAGGACATTGGAGGGTTGCTCGATACTAATACTCCTATTTTGGGAAATCCATTCAGCCTGAGCAAGCGTATTTTCATTAGGATCAATCATGGCATTTTTAAAAAGCTTCTTCCCCTTTTTATTCCCAGCATTGACCATTTCAAGGGTTCCAACAGTTCCATAGAGTTCCGCTAAATCCTTTGGGCTTTTATCTGATGTTGAAAGAATATTTTTTGCAATCTTTACATTTCGGGTCCGTAAATTAAATGCTTCCGAAATGGAAATCTCAGAAGCTAATAACCATGGATCATGTTTTGTAAGCTCAGCTTTTCTTAGAAAGAATAATGCTTTATCGGGATTTTTTATATGCATGTAAAAACGTGCAGCAGAGCGAAGTATAAACCGATTTTCTGGTGCTAAATTCAGTGCTATAGAAATACATAAATCAGCTTTTTCATTTTGGCAAAGAACAGTGTAATAAAAAGCCATATCAGTCCAAGCTATAGCATTGTAAGGATACTCCCGCACCTGTTTCTTTAATAAAGAAATGATTTCTTGAAATCTATCGCGAATTGACAAGTTGAAATCGGATTTGGATTCGGATAATCGAAGAAATTTTCCTGCAACACTTTTTGCAAGACCAGATACTTTTTTGGAATTATTCAAAATGAATTGTGCAGCGTCGATAGCAACAGTATTTGAGAAATCATTTGAAACAAGGGCTGTACCTACAAAATCGAGTGCCCAAGGGAGTTGTTTATAAAATAGCCATTCCTGTTCTTTATATTTATAAGATATAGGTGTCCAGATAGAAACCAATGGGTCCTCTTTTGGTTGAATTTCTCCCATAAGAAATGCAATTTCAAATGGGTACCATCTCGGAACTATTTGTCTAATTTTATAATCTTCTTTAATATTCATTTCCTTACCCTATATTCAGCTGTGGTGCTTAAAAAATTTAATTTACTTATATAGCGCTTAAGATTATGTTGGTCAATCTCTCTATCTAAAGGATGCCCGCGTTTTTTAGGATCAGGTTCGCATAATTCCTTTACCATCACAACAATTTCATCTGTTAAATCGTCTGCTTTCTCTTGGATATTTTGTTCTAGTTCTTGAACTGCCTCAAAAAATGCTTTCCTAATATAAGGTAGGTCGCTTATAAAATTACGGTTAGTCAGGGTTGGGCCTGAATAACCAGACAACTTTGCCTTTATTGCTTGAGTTGCTGAGATGTCTGCAAAATAGAAAAAGATGAGACTTCCCAAATGATATAAATCAACTCCAAATCGGCTATAAAAGCCATTTGTTGTTGCATATCCGTATAACAATTCCAAAGGAGCATAGCCCATATCCCCCGGTACTAGAAATTCATCATTCTCACAAGGAACCGCCTTATCGGATGCTCTTCCCAAATCAGTAACTTTAAATTCAGCTTGTTTTTTAAAAAATAGTATATTAGATGGCTTTAAATCTTGGTGAGCTATGCTACGAGAATGTAATTGGCTTAATGCAACAGCAGTATTATGAAGAGATCGCAATGCCCATGCAAGATCAATATTTTTAGATAAATTATAAACCCTACGAATGTCACCATCGGCTAATTCGAAAATTAAATAAACTACGTCTTTCAATGGTCCAACTTCCCAAGGAATGGTAATACTACCGTCAGCAAGAGGAATAACTATTTTGGATAACTTTTGTGTTCTACATTTATTTAAAAGATCCCTCTCAAAATTGTATGCTTTTAACATAGATTCAAGTGTACGTGGCCAGTCACTAGTTTGGAGTGCTCCTGAAAAGTCTAACGCTTTCAAAAAGCCTTCTTTTCCATCATTATTAACAACTCGATATGAAACAGAGAAATAGCCACCTGTAGCAGTAGGCGGACGTTTTAAAAGCTCTTTTACCTTCCATCCTTCATTCAGTTCTAATCCTTCAAGCCGAAACGCAGGACGATTCTCCATATGCTCACCTTCCTTTTGATATTATTTTTATTTAAGCACTGTCAACTCAACAGAGTCAGGTCTTTCAATAACCCACTTCAACCAAAATTCATTATATTCCCCCAACTGTAAATTGGCAAACCTCTAAAAAACCCGAAATTCGAATATCGAAACTCGAAACAATATTGAATGACAGAAATTCAAATGACAGAAACAATGTGTTTGGAAAATTAGAACATTAGGATTTTGAATTTGTCTCGTATTTCGTGCTTAGTGCTTCGAATTTTAACTGTTTACTACTTACAGCTTCATTGAATAATGCCTTAATATTCTATCCTTATCCTCGTTTACCTTATCGCCTTTATAATAAATTTCTACAAATTCTATAACATCTTCTTTTTCGTAATAAGCGTATATTACACGGATCCCGCTTGCTACTCCCGTGCCTTTCAATGACTTGCAAGCGAATTTTATTACCTTATATATTAAAGGATATGTGATTCCAAGATTGGCAATTTTTACACAGCTACCATTGTCTACACCTTGCTTATGTAGAAGGTTTAATTGGGTATTTATGAATACTTCCAAGTCAGCTTCTAAAGTTCTATATTTTTTCAATAGCTTCTTTAGATCTTTTTTAAATTCATTTAGACGCTTAACATTATTGAATATCTTCGTCACTATAATCCCTCACTGAATATGGCGGAGTACGATAGAACACTGATTCATAATCTATAACTGCACCATCTCCTGTTGTTAACCATGGAACATCGTTATGAGAATAATCGCTAATCTGAGTTGCATTCATGTCTGATAGAGTACTTAAAGCATCATCAATTAGTTTTTGTTCATTACCATTAACATTTATCTTGGTCATATCAGGGGCTCTTTTAGGAAGGTATTTAGTTTGAGGATGTTGGAAGTATGAATCTTTAACTTTTATTAAATCTTTTCCTTCCATAGCTTTTACTATCTTAAAAAATTCTTTAGGTGTGGGACCATAATGATTTTTTATGTAAGTAGCCCCAATAAGTTGTTCTTCATATTTCTCGTAATAATTAAAATCAATAAAATAAAGTAATTTATACAAAACAGATTCTCCAACATTCGGTTTTGAGCCAATTTTACTTAAAATATAAAGTAATACCTCCTTAAATTTCGCAACATTTTTCTGCGGCACATTTATTCTTATGTTGAGCTTTCCCCTTACCTTTGGCTTTTTTTTAATATTTTCCTCAAGAATTACCTTAATATCCTTATCTAAATTAAGAAGTACATCCGCCTGTATGTTGAAAATCTTAGATAATTTTGCAATTTCCTCCGCGCTAATTTTTCTATCACCACTTTCTATTTGAGAAATCGCTACCCTGCTGATACCCATCTTTTCAGCAAGAGTTTCTTGAGAAAAATCTTTTTCTTCTCTCATAACCTTAATCTTTTTTGATAATCTCTTATAGAAACTATCCATCTTTTACCCTCCTTTTTTAGGACTATTCAAAGCATAGAATATGTAAGATAATTTGTCAAGTCATTGTTAGAAAATATTACATCCTTTTAAGATGCGTTATTTTTTGCTTACAGCTGCAGTGGAAAATTTTTTGTTATAGGATTTAGGTATTGCTTACAATTCTATACTTTTAGCAGGATTGGAGAAAAAATCTTCAAGGGTTAGATGTTTGATATCTTCTTTCGTTTTATTATGTTCCGTCTTTTCAGTAATTTTCGGTTGTGAAATGATTACTTTTTTCGCTTCTTTGTAGCGTCTAGAAAATAAATTCAAGGATGCTGGCGCTTTTTCAGGTGCTCCTGATTTTACTTCTATAGCGATTAGTTTTTGTCCGATATGAATAACATAATCGATTTCATCATTTCTATCCCTCCAATATAAAAGCTTTCCCCCAAGTTCTTGAACTATTGGGTAAAGTTTAGCTCCAACTGCATTTTCTACCATTCTTCCCCATAGCACCCTATTGTCTTTTGTTGTCTTAAAATCTTGTCCTATAGTGGCGGAAATCAAAGCGTTATCTAACGCAAGTATTTTGGGGATAGAACCTCTTTGTCTGATTTTACTTCCACTATATTTTTCTAATGGAGCAAGAAGGAATGCTTTTGATAGCAATTTAAGATAAAAAGCAATAGTAGTTGTATTGCCTGCATCTTGTAATTACCCTATCATTTTCTGATAACTCATAATCTCTGCAGGATGGGCAAGACAAAGTCCAAAAACCTGTCGCAATAATGCCGATTTGGTTATCGGTGACATTGTCAACAAATTACTCAACCAGCTGAGTAATTTGTAATCCAAGGCTTCTTATGCCTGTTTAGAAAGACATAGGGGGAAGATCGTCTTTATAACGTTACCTTATCGATACGGGTCCGACGACTCCGTATGAAACGACACATAGTGTCGGACTCCATCGGAGCTTCGTTACCGTTACCCTTTCCGAAAGTGATAGAATACCCCTTATGCCAAACAAGAATTACGATGTAGTTGTCGTCGGTGGCGGTCACGCCGGATGTGAAGCAGCCTTAGCATCTGCCCGTATGGACTCTAAGACGCTCCTCATCACTTTGCATAAGAATATGATTGGTTTTTTGTCGTGTAATCCTGCAGTGGGCGGTATCGGAAAAGGACAACTCGTTAAAGAAATTGACGCTCTCGGCGGTGAAATGGCTAAGGCAACGGATGTGTCCGGCATACATTTCAAGGTGCTCAATACTTCCAAAGGTCCTGCCGTTTGGTCATCACGCGCGCAGGTGGATAGAAAAAAATATCTTACCTATATGCAGAAAGTAATAGATAAGCAGAAAAGCCTTGAGGTATTAGAAGCAGAAGCAAGAAAACTAATAATAAAAAACAAGAAGGTTACGGGTATTGAAACGGACAAGGGGAAAATAGAAGCAAAGATGATAATTCTCACCCCCGGCACTTTCTTAAACGGGCTTATGCATGTGGGCATGAAAAGCTTTCCCGGCGGAAGGGTTGAGGAACCACAGACTACCGACGGGATTTCTAAATCTTTAAAGAAGGCGGGGTTTAAACTTCTGCGTTTTAAGACGGGAACCTGCGCAAGGTTGGACGGAAAGACAATTGATTATTCCAATCTAAGAGTTCAGGAGGGGGATGAACCGCCTGTTCCGTTCTCATTTTCAACCCCGAACCAGAGCAAGCTCGGTTCATGGCTAAAATTGAGGCAACTTCCCTGCTACATAACACATACCAGCGAGAAAACACACGATATCATCAGGAAAAACCTAGACCGCTCGCCTCTTTTCAGCGGAAAGATTACCGGAACCGGCGTGAGATATTGTCCGTCCTTAGAAGATAAAGTTGTAAAATTTGCGCATCATAGCAAACATCAGATATTTCTTGAACCCGAAGGATTGGACACAGATGAGATTTATCCAAACGGGCTTTCTACAAGTCTGCCTGAAGATGTGCAGGAGGAATTTATCCGTTCCGTTGAGGGTTTAGAGAATGTAAAAATAAACCGATTCGGTTACGGAATAGAACACGATGTTGTTGACTCCACACAGCTTTATCCCACGTTAGAAACAAAATTAGTAAAAAACTTATATCTGGCGGGACAGATTAACGGAACAACAGGATATGAAGAAGCGGCAGCGCAGGGGTTAATCGCTGGAATTAATGCATCGCTCCAAGTAAAAGGAAAACCGCCCCTTATTCTGGACCGTTCTACAAGTTATATCGGAGTATTGATTGATGATTTGGTCACCAAGGGGACAAGAGAGCCCTACCGGATGTTTACTTCCCGGGCCGAATACCGCCTGCGCCTGCGTTCTGATAATGCCGACCAGCGCCTGAC
>JAGLSL010000045.1 GCA_023135785.1 bacterium | reverse complement strand
TGAAAGGCAAATGTCCTGACTGTGGCACCGGAATGTTTCGGATATTGGGAAAATAAACGATTTCTCAATATTAAAGAAATGATCGGTTAGATACTAAACATCAAAGCGCTACTCTGAAATTATACTTTTTTCAGAGTAGCGCGCTGGTATTTGCCACTTAAGAAAATAAAAGCTAAATTTCATACTTGTATTCTTTTAATATGCGAATGCAAAATTATTAAAATATGGAAAAGCTATGAAATACGCAATAATATCCGATGTCCATGGCAATTTAGAGGCATTCCAAAAAGTAATAGACGAAATCAAGAAAGATAAAGTTGATAAATATCTGTTTGTTGGAGATATTGTGGGTTATGGGGCAAATCCTTGCAAATGTATCGAAGAGTTGAAAAAATTAAAATGCGTAGCCGTTGCAGGGAATCATGATTATGGAGCGGTTGAATTGTCTTCAATAGACAATTTTAATTCATATGCCAAAAAAGCAATACAATGGACAATGAACAAATTGTCCCAAAAAGATAAAGAATTCCTGCAAAAACTGCCCTTAGTTCAAACAATAGACAATATAACATTAGTACATTCCACGCTTCAAAATCCTGAAAAATGGGAGTATGTTCGTTCGACTTTTCAAGCTCACAAAAGCATAGAAACCCAGAAAACTTCTCTTTTATTCGCGGGACATTCTCACGTGCCAATTACTTTCTGTGAACAGTCGGAAATCAAGGGATCTATCAAATTTTCAAAAGAAATAAGAATACAAATAGAAGACGGTTACAAGTATTTTATAAATGTTGGCAGCATAGGTCAGCCAAGAGACGGCAACCCAGAAGCTTGTTATGCCATATATGACAAAGATAAAAAAATTGTAGAAATAAAAAGAATGGAATACGACATAAAAAAAGCACAAGAAAAGATTCTTGAAGCCGGGCTACCTAATAGGCTTGCAGAAAGATTGGAATTAGGAGAATAACTTTCGTAATTGGTAATTGGTAATTTTAAAATTAAGAATTATGCCCATCTGTTTGTTGGCGCAAGGTAGGATTTTCAGGCAGGCAGTTTTTAATCGTATTACGATTTACCGATTACGATCATTTATACTACATTACCATACCACCATCCACATTGATAACTTGACCCGTTATATAAGAGGAATCCCCGCTAGCAAGAAATAAAACGAGATTTGCCACCTCTTCAGGCGCACCTATTCTCTTCAATGGGATTGCATTAAGCATTAGTTGTTTTCTTTCTTCATTTAAATCCTTTGTCATAGATGTTTCAATAAACCCCGGAGCAATAGTATTTACTCTTATATTGCGTGAAGCTAACTCCTTTGCCAAAGATTTCGTAAGACCTATTATTCCCGCTTTCGAGGCCGAATAATTTACTTGTCCTGCGTTACCCATAATACCGATGATTGAAGATATATTGATAATCGCTCCTGCTCTTTGCTTCGTCATAAACCTGCTTGCTGACTTGCAGAAATTAAATGCACCCTTAAGATTTATTTTTATTACATCATCCCATTCTTCTTCTTTCATTCTTAAAATAAGATTATCTTTGGTAATGCCCGCATTATTAACAAGCACATCAATTCTGCCCCATTTTTCCATTTCATTGTTAAAAAGCGCTTCAACCTGTTTATAATCGGCTACATCTACTTTATAAATCCAAGATTTCCTACTCTTTTTTTGGATTTCGGCTGCAACTTCTTTGCATTTTTCTTCATTCATATCAATAAGAACAACATCAGAGCCTTCTTCTGCCAATTTAAAAGCAATGGCTTTGCCAATACCCTGCGCAGCTCCTGTAACCAATGATACCTGATTTTTTAACTTCATAATTTTAAATTTTTATAGAAGAGGAATAATTGAAATAAAACTTATAATCAGAAATGAAATAAGGACGAATTTCCCATAATTCTATTTCGCCATTGTCACGCCCTTTTCAATAAAATAAACCCTCAAAAAAAATATGCGACAATATCAAAATAAAATTCCACTCACTTAATATAGGCAACTAAAAATACTTACTTCTTTTCTTTTTTCTCTTTTT
>JAGLSL010000044.1 GCA_023135785.1 bacterium | reverse complement strand
GTCCAATTAATAGAAGTCTATTCTACTGCACACGCAGCAACATTAGCGGTAAAAGAGAAAACATCTGCAGCAATTGCTTCACAGCTCGCATCACGTCTATATAAATTGCCAATTGTAGGTAAGCATATAGAAGACATGTCAGTAAACATTACCAGATTTTTAGTAATAGGCAAACAACCCAGCAAACCAACGGGGAATGACAAGGTTTCACTGATGTTCTCGTTAAAAGATAAAGTTGGAGCTTTATATGACAGTCTTACACCTTTTTACAAAAATAAAATTAATTTAACTAAAATTGAATCCCGCCCATCTAAAAGAAAAATATGGGAGTATTATTTCTTTGTTGACTTAGAAGGTCATCAAGACGAGAAAAAAATAAAACAGGCAATTAAAGAACTAAAACCATTGTGCACATTCCTAAAAGTCTTGGGCTCCTATCCGAGGGGATAGCCTAAAAATTTAAAAATCAAAATGTAAAATGACAAATCAAATACTTAAAAATTACAAACCGCAAATTCCAAATTATCTCGAGAAAATCAAAGATTTTCAGGCCACTAGGAATGCAGAGCATTCCAGGGATTTAGTCCCCTTCTGGGGAGACTCAATCCTCGCAATCTTTTAGATTGCAGGGGATGGTTTGGTTATTGTAATTTGTGATTTACTTCTATTTACACTTTGATATGTATTTTCCCTCTGGAATCTTGAAAAAGATTCCGAGGACTTAGTCCCTGAAATTCTCCGAATTTCTAGGGGTGATTTTTTATATTTACTTTTTAATTTTGACCGAACAAAGTGAGGAATGCGTGAACAAATCTTTTATAGTAAAAAAATCTATATTATCGGGTAAAGTAGAAATCCCCCCATCTAAATCGCATACTATACGGGCAGTTGCTATCGCAAGTTTAGCAAAAGGCAAAAGTAAAATTATATCTCCTCTTGTTTCCGAAGACACTCTTGCTGCTGTCGAATCATATAAAGCATTAGGCGCAAAAATTCAGATACAAAAAGATTTATGGACCGTTACCGGATTCGACGGGAAACCTGCTCTTATTAAAAACCACATTGATGTAAAGAATTCAGGAACAACGTTAAATATTGTAATGGGGTCTTGTGCATTATTGGGAAAGACGGAAGTGCTCCTTACAGGAGACCAACAAACAAAAAAACGCCCTGTTGGTCATCTTGTTCAATCGCTTAACGACCTCGGAGCATCTATATCATACACAGAAAAACAAGGATTTCCGCCGCTTATGATAAAGGGAAAATTAAAGGGCGGAGAAACAACTCTTAAGGCACAATCAAGCCAATATCTGACAAGTCTTTTAATAAACACTCCCTTAGCTGACAATGAAACTTTAATAGATGTCCCGCTACTATACGAAAGGTCATATATTGATATGACATTGGAATGGCTTAAATACGAGCAAATTAAATTTGAGAACAGGGATATGAGAAAATTCCATATCCCTGGCAATCAATGTTATCCCGCTTTTAAAAGGAAAATACCTTCGGATTTCTCCTCAGCAACATTCTTTCTGTCAGCAGGAGCTTTAATGAATAACAATATAACCTGCTTGGGTCTCGATTTTAATGACTATCAAGGAGATAAAGCAGTAATTGACTATCTAAAAAAAATGGGGGCAAAAGTAGAAATAGGTAAAAATTTCGTCCGCATAAGTGCGGGTTCATTGAAGGGTATAGATATAGATATGAACGATACCCCCGACGCATTACCTATGATGGCTGTAGTAGGTTGTTTTGCCAAAGGCAAAACCAGACTACTCAATGTGCCTCAGGCTCGAATAAAAGAGACAGACCGTATTAAAACGATGTATGAAGAATTGACCAAAATGGGAGCCAAAATTCGTGAACTTAAAGACGGCTTGGAAATTGAAGAAAGTAAACTAAAAGCAACAAGAGTTAATGGTCACTTCGACCATCGTATAGTAATGGCATTAGCTATAGCGGGCCTTACTATTGAAGGCGAAACTACTGTTGATACAGCAGAAGCAGTGGCTATAACATTCTCTAATTTCGAAAATTGTGTTAAGCAAGTTGGTGGAAATATTTCTAAAAACTAATCTCATGAAAGATAAAATAAATCCCGTTAGAAATAAATTTCCCTACGGGACAAAAGGACAGGTCGAAGCCCAAATAAGCGAAGCAATAATCAAATTTGAAAAAGAATATATGGGCAGAGGTCCTACTGAAATTAAAACTTATATTATCAAAGATATGATTCTTGTTCGTCTTCAAGGAGTTTTCACCCCCGCAGAAGAACAATTGGCAAAAAGTGTAGAAGGGGCAGAACTAATAAAGAAAACACGTATGCAATTATTGGAAAGTTCAAAGTCATTATTGGAAAATTTAATTCCAGACATCATTACCTGCCAAGTAAAAAGCCTACATACAGACATAAGTACAAAAACCGCAGAGAGAATTATTATTTTTATATTAGAGCAAAATTTAGAAGACAAATTCACGGGAAACAAGTAATTTTTTTAAGAATTGGCTTGGCGGGGGTTGACTAAAACATCTTTTTATTTTAAAATCGTAAAGTGTTTTTTGTAACTTGGTAGACTAGAGCAAGAACCATAATAATAGAGTTGTTGCAGAGTAAGCCAGTATCTAAATCTTTTAGCCCTTTTGTTTGCTATCGTCAGATAGGAAAAAGCGTGAAAGATGATATTGGCTTTTTTTGTTTAATATAACTCTTAAAAGAAGGAAATCAAATATGGAAGCAGAAAATTACTTAAAAATTTTAAAAGCTAAACTGGACGAGATTAATTATCAAAAGCTATCTGCAATAGGCAATTCCAAAGTCCACGAGTTTATAGCTAATGCTGCAGAGTTATGCAACCCTAAACAGATATTCATTTGCAGTGATTCTTTCGAAGACATTGACCATATACGCAAGCAGGCAATTCAAACAGGAGAGGAAAAACCACTTGCAATCCCAGGTCACACTTACCATTTTGATGGAATAAAAGACCAAGGCCGTGACAGAGAAGTTACCAAATATCTCGTACCTCAACATGAAACTCTAAGTAAAAACTTAAACCAAATCAAGCGTGAGGAAGGATTAACGGAAATTAATAGGTTACTACTTAATAGTATGGAAAACCACACTATGATTGTCCGTTTCCTCTCGTTAGGCCCAACTAATTCCATATTCAGTATTCCTTGCCTGCAATGTACGGATTCTTGGTATGTTGCTCATAGTGAAGACCTACTCTACCGCTCGGCTTATAAGATGTTCGAACAGGATAAAACACAATCTGAAATCTTCTGTTTTTTACATTCGGCAGGAAAGATAAATGAGGAAATGGTAAGTATAGAAACTGATAAGAGACGCATCTATATTGATTATAATTATAATACTGTATATAGCGTAAATACCCAATATGCAGGTAATACTGTCGGCTTAAAAAAACTTGCTCTTCGCCTTACTATACGAAAAGCAGATAAAGAGGAATGGTTGGCCGAACATATGTTATTGATGGGGGTAAAGGGGCCCAATGGTCGTAAAACCTATTTTGCAGGAGCTTTTCCCAGCGCCTGCGGTAAAACATCTACCGCCATGCTTCCGGGAGAAACTATTGTAGGAGATGATATAGCATATTTCCGCAATATTGACGGGGAAGCACGGGCAGTAAATGCTGAAGCAGGTGTTTTTGGCATTATCCAGAATGTAAACGCTATTGATGACCCTATTATACACAAGGTTCTTACCACGCCAGGTGAAGTCATTTTCTCTAACATATTGGTTAAAGAAAATAAACCTTATTGGTTGGGTACAAAGGATGAAATGCCTAAAGAGGGAATAAATTTCTCAGGGATATGGAATGAAAACAAAACAGATAATAAGGGAAATAAAATTCCCCCGGCTCACAAAAATGCGCGATATGCCGTGGCAATAAAGGCACTGGATAATGTTGACTCGGAATCAGATAATCCTCTTGGAGTAGAGCTAAGAGGCATAATGTATGGCGGAAGAGACCCAAAAGGTTATGTTCCCGTACAACAAGGTTTTGATTGGCAACATAGCATTATAGCTTACGGCGCATCATTAGAATCTGAAACAACATTTGCCACAATCGGTAAAGAAGGAGTATCTGAGATAAACGTAATGAGCATCCAGGATTTTGTCGCTATTACTTTGGGTAAATATATCCACAATAATTTAGAGTTTGGCAAAAAACTTAAAAATCCTCCTATTATTTTCGGTGTTAATTACTTTCTTAGAAATAAAGAAGGTAAATTTTTAAATGGTGTGCGTGACAAACATGTATGGGTAAAATGGATGGAATTACGCGCACATAACGATGTGGATGCAATAAAATGTCCTACCGGTTGGATTCCGAAATACAATGACCTTCATATACTTTTCAAACAGGTTTTAGACAAAAATTACTCAAAAGAAGATTATTTAGAACAATTCACTATTCGTGTTGATGAGAATTTGGCAAAAATAGATAGAGTGGAAAAATTCTATCATGAAAAGGTATCTGATACACCACCAATACTCTTTGAGATTCTTGACCAACAAAAAGAACGTCTAATCAACGCAAAAAAGCGTTTTGGTAATTACATATCTCCAGAACTTTTTGTAGAAGAGAAATAAAATAAAAGCAAGGGATTATTATGCTAAATCAACCTATAGGATTTACAAACCTTCAGGGAGTTAAATTTTTTAAAAGAGGGAAAGTCCGGGAAATATACGATCTGGATGACAAATTTTTAATGGTTGCAACGGATAGGATTTCCTGTTTTGATGTAATATTACCTACCGAAATTCCTCATAAAGGAGAGATTCTAACAAAACTTTCAGTCTTCTGGTTCGGCTTTACCAAAGATATAGTTCCTAATCATTTTATTACCGACGATATCCGAACATTCCCGGAAGAATTACAAAAATATGAAGAAATTTTAAAACATCGTTCAATGCTGGTAAAAAAAGTTGTTCCTATACCGGTTGAGTGTGTGGTGCGTGGTTATTTGTCCGGTTCCGGCTGGGAAGAGTATCAAAAAACGCAATCCATCTGTGGAATCAATCTGCCTGAGGGTTTAAAAGAATCCGACAAGCTACCTCAAGTTATCTTCACTCCCTCAACAAAAGAAGATATAGGTCACGATATAAATGTAACTCAAGAACATATAGAGCAGACAATAGGGAAAGATATAGCCCAAAAATTAAAAGATATAAGTATTTCTCTTTATAAAAAAGCCGCGCAATACGCAGAAAGCAAGGGAATAATTATAGCCGACACAAAATTCGAATTTGGGAAAATAGGAAATGAATCCAGCTCCTGCGCGCAAGGGCGGGATGAAATTATTCTTATAGACGAAGTGCTTACCCCCGATTCTTCCAGATTCTGGCCAAAGGACCAATATGAGCCGGGTAAACCTCAACCTAGTTTTGATAAACAATTTGTCCGAGACTATCTGGAAACACTCACCTGGGACAAAACTCATCCTGCGCCCCAATTGCCCGACAATATAATTAATAAAACAACCCAAAAATACCTGCAAGCTCTTAAGACAATTACAGAAGAAGAGCTTTAGTCGGAAAAATCAAAAAAGTTTGATGCAAAAAGAGGAAATATGGAATATATATATTTAACACGAAAAGGATGCGAGAAATTGACGGAAGAATTAAAATATCTAAAAACCGTCAAGCGAAAAGAAATCGCTAATGCATTACATTTCGCCCGTTCTTTGGGAGATTTAAGGGAAAATTCGGAATATGATGCAGCTAAACATGCTCAAGCATTAAGTGAAATAAAAATTGCTGAGTTGGAAGAAAAACTGATTAGGGTAAAGATTCTTGAAGAGGAAACAAATATTCCTAAAGATAAGGTTTCTATCGGTTCAACGGTAAAACTCAAAGATTTAAATTCCGGCAAAGAACTTCAATATACCCTTGTAGCAGAGATAGAATCGGATTACGACCAAGGGAAAATTTCTACCGCCTCGCCTGTAGGCAAAGGATTATTGGGTTCTAAAAAAAACGAAATAATTGAAATTAACATTCCTGCAGGTATTTTAAGATATAAAATACTTGAGATATCAAGGTAGTTGCAAAATCAATAACTCAAGAAATATTATAATAACATTTTACAAATCAAGATATCTTGCTACAATATGTTCAAATATTGATTCAAGTGCGCATCATTTTTAATTATATTAGGTGATAAAGAATATTAAAAAGGGGGAACTATGATTGGATGTCATTTTGGTAAATTCTTTCAGGTAACTGTGGGAGGCGGTTCTTATCAGGATGGATTAAATACAATCATCCAAGGAATACCACCGGGAATGAGTTTAAATGAGAAGGAAATATACGGCGACTTACTTCTTCGAAAACCTGGTTCAGATGAACTCTCATCTCCGAGAAAAGAACCGGACCTTCCTATAATATATACGGGGATTAACGCTGCTGATACTATTGAGAATGCAGGAAACAAGAATCACACGAATGGAACTCCCCTTTCCATTCTTATACCCAACCTTGACAGACACTTTGTTCATATAAAACAATATCAGGATACCAACCGCACACCACGACCGGGACACGCATCCTATGCTTCTTTTATAAAATATGGACCTGATGATGATGCCATTGGCGCCGGTATTTTCAGCGGCAGATATACATCCACTATTGTTGCAGCCGGATATATAGCCAAGAAAATTCTAAAAAAATGCGGAATTGATGTGTTTTCCTATGTCAAAGAGCTTGCTTCAGTACGATGTCCGGATATCAATCATAAAGAAGCTTTAAAATATACAGATTCCTATAAAAAAATGCGTCAAGATTTTGACCCATTCTATCAGGAGATTTATGTCAAAGAACGTATAAATATGAATATGCGATTTCTTGAAAAAATTAGTATTCTTGCAGAGATAGAAAAAGAAATAGACGCTATACGCGACAAAACACCAAAATCAAATCCAGAAGCAATTAAAGATAAATACGGTGTACACCACATAGTAAATTGTCCCGACATTAAAGCCGCACAAGCAATGACCGATGCCTGCAATAAAATTTCAGACACAGGAGACTCAGCCGGAGGTATTGTTGAGATAGTCGTTTTAGGTGCACCAGCCGGTCTTGGCGAACCGATATTTAATAAACTTGATGCTGAATTAGGCAAAATGCTTGGTATAGGCGCTGTTAAAGGAGTTGAAGTCGGCGCTGGGTTTGGAGTTAAAAACATGACAGGATATGAATCAAATGACCAGATGCATGCTGAAAAAGGAAAAGTCGTTTTTGACTCAAACAACGCAGGCGGCATCACAGGCGGACTTAGCACAAGTCAGCCAATTGTTGCAAGAGTAGCTGTAAAGCCGACACCTACAATTGATAAGAAACAACATACAATTGATAAATATACTCTTGAAAATAAAGAACTTGCGGCTATCACCAGACGAGATGCAACTATTGTTGCTCGAGTATGGCCCGTGGTAGAAAATTATACCGCTATGGTATTACTTGATAATCTAATAGCACATTACGGATATCAGACTCTGAAAAAGGAGGTCGGCAAAAATGGATAATAAAGTTCTTGTGGGAATCGTTATAGGAAGCGATTCGGATTTAGAAATAATGAATGAAACAACAAAAACGCTGGAAGCCTTCGGCATAGGATATGAAATAAATATTATATCCGCGCACCGCACGCCCGGAAAAGCTCACGAATACGCCTTAAACGCTGAAAAAAGAGGGTTAGAAGTGATAATTGCAGCAGCAGGAGGCGCCGCACATCTTGCAGGAACTATGGCAGCATGGACAGTTCTTCCTATAATAGGAGTACCCATACAAACGCAAATATCAGGAGGATTAGATTCTTTGCTTTCTATAGTTCAAATGCCATCAGGCGTTCCTGTAGCTACAGTCGCAACAGGAAAAGCAGGAGCTAAGAATTCGGCAATATTGGCAATGCAGATGCTTGGCATAAAATACCCTGCGATACGAGAAAAAGTAAAAGAGCATAAAGAAAATATAGCCAAACAAGTGGAAGAAAAAAATAAAAAGTTAAATCTAAAATAAACCAATCTAAAAATTTAAAAGGATAACATATGTCGATTTCAAGAAAAATAAGTTTAATCAGTCCTTCTGCGACATTAGCCATAACAGCAAAAGCAAAAAAAATGAAATCCGAAGGCGTTAATGTTGTCGGATTCGGAGCAGGAGAGCCGGATTTTGACACCCCGATTAATATCAAACAAGCAGCCAAAAAAGCAATCGATAATGGATTCACTAAATATACACCTGCTTCCGGCATAAAAGAATTAAAAGAAGCTATCTGCAAAAAACTAAAAAAAGACAACGAACTTGATTATTCACCTGAGGAGATCATTGTTTCCTGTGGGGCAAAACATTCTCTTTTTAACACTATTCTGGCATTATGTAATGAGGAAGATGAAGTTATTATTCCTTCCCCTTATTGGGTAAGTTACCCTGAAATGGTTAAAGTTACCGGCGCAAAACCTATATTCATAAAAACGACACAAGACGCTAAGTTCAAAATTACGCCGCAACAATTATTAGAAGCAATAACACCTAAAACAAAGCTGTTAATCTTGAATTCTCCTTGCAATCCTACAGGCATGGTTTACACAAAAGAAGAACTTTCAAGTTTAAGTAAAATCTTAATAGAAAAAAATATTTTTTGCATATCTGACGAAATATATGAAAAAATTATTTACGACAATTTAGAACATACAAGTATTGCTTCTTTGGGTAGCGACATCAAAAAACTAACAATAGTAATAAACGGTTTTTCCAAAGCTTATTCCATGACCGGTTGGCGATTAGGTTATGCCGCAGGGTCAAAAGAAATTGTTCGGGCAATGTCGAATTTGCAGAGCCATTCAACCTCTAATCCAACATCTATCTCTCAACTTGCCGGGGTAGAAGCCCTAAACGGCAATCAGGAAAATTTAAAACAAATGGTTGAAGAATTTAAAAAAAGACGGGATTATATGGTGAAAAAAATTAATTCAATAGAACATATTTCTGTGATTAAGCCGCAAGGAGCATTTTATTGTTTTGCGAACATATCCGAACTTATCGGAAAACAGTTAGACGGAAAAACAATTAAAAATTCGTTGGAATTAACGGAACTTCTTTTAACTAATGCAAAAGTAGCAGTTGTTCCGGGATATGTTTTTGGAGACGACAATTTTATAAGATTATCCTACGCAACTTCAATGGAAGATATTACAGAAGGATTAAATAGAATAGAAGGATTTATAAATAAAATAACCAAATAAAAAAATGGACAACAATAGCATTAATTCTCGGTGGAGCAAAACGGCAATTGTTAGCTTTATAGTATCTATTTCAGGATTAATTTTGGGTATGGGATTATCAAGTTTTGGAACCATCCCTCTATTAAGCATCCTTCTGGGTATTATCAGTATAATAAAAATTAACAAAAGTAGCGACAACCTTAGAGGAAAAGGATTTGCTATAGCAGGTATAATTTTGGGCGGGCTCGGACTTATTCTTCCTCTGTGGATTTTAACTTCGGTTATATGGACAATGATTGCGCGCGCTTAATCAGGAATTAGATAACAAATTCAAGACCCCCTACCCTTCCATGTCATTCCTGTGAAACATGTCCCTGCAGGTAGTAAGCAGGGAACAGGAATCCATTATTTGCTATTCCTGCCTCTTTTTACACAGGGATAAACTCCAGCAGAAATCCAATGATGATTATAATTTTTAGATTCCCGATTGCTCGGGAATGACAGATGTCAGAAGATAAAGATTAGAAATAAAATTGATATAAATTGAAATGTATAGAAATATGTAAAAAAGAAATATATTGTCCCCGTAGATAGTATTAACATCAACGGGGTTGAAATACGTTGTCTATCTACTACGTATTTCCATGTATATCTACCGTATATCTATTTTTTGATTTTTATTATATCTATGTATTTCCACTATATTTCTACCGTATTTCTATTGTATATCCGTTCCGTATTTTTTGTATTCTGCGCCCAAAACTGTTAACAAAATAAATTCAACTCTTTGGGCGTCCCCCCTGTTAGTCTCGCCATTGTATCAGTGGCGGACTAGGGGGGATATACTTCAATCTGTTCTCTGTTTTCTGCCATCTGTCTT
>JAGLSL010000043.1 GCA_023135785.1 bacterium | reverse complement strand
CTCTATAGCTTTTTTATACATCTGGATAGCTTTATCGTAGTCTTTTAAGTTATTGTATAGACTGGCAGTTGTACTGTAGACATGGGCTTTGTCCGGCTTCTCTTTTAGGTACTCTTCGGCTGTTTTTATTGCGTCTTCACTTCTGCCAGCATTCTGGTAAGCATGCATTAGAGAAGATAGATAGTTCTGCTTATCCTCCGGGAATTTAGCAATTAACTCTTCATATAGTTCTATTGCCTTATCATACTGCTTTGAATTCTGATAGGCGGAAGCTAACTGGCTCAGAATATTTCTATCGTCTGGTTCAATCTCTAAAGCTTTGCTATACAGTTCTATGCATTTCTCATATTGCCTATCTCCTGAATAAATCTCAGCTAACTGTTTTAGAAGCTGGATGTTTTCCGGCTCTTCTTTTAGTTTTGCCTCATACTTTTTTACGAGCTCATCTATCTTGCCCATCTTACGGTAGAGTTCGCTTATCTGTCGATTGGCATCTTGCTGAACCCAGCCCCTCTTTGATGTAGTCTTGGCTTCTTCATAAGCTCCTTCTGCTTCCTCATATTTTTTCTGCTGAGCGTATATCCGACCTATCTGCATCAAGTGCCGGGCTTGATTGTCTGCATTCTCTTCCAACTCTATAGCTTTTTTATACATCTGGATAGCTTTATCGTAGTCTTTTAAGTTATTGTATAGACTGGCAGTTGTACTGTAGACATGGGCTTTGTCCGGCTTCTCTTTTAGGTACTCTTCGGCTGTTTTTATTGCGTCTTCATTCCTGTCTGCTCTTTGGTAAGCCCACATTAGAGAAGATAGATAGTTCTGCTTATCCTCTGGGAATTTAGCAATTAACTCTTCATATAGTTCTATTGCCTTATCATACTGCTTTGAATTCTGATAGGCGGAAGCTAACCCGAAATATGCTGCTCTGGCATTCGGTTTGAGAATAATAGCCTTTTTATACTCTTGGATTGCCTTAGGAAGTTCTCTTTTTTGGTAATGAAAAAGTTTAGCTAGGGTATAATGCAGATTAGGGTCATTTGGGTTTTTAGAGAGTGTAGAGTTTACTTCCTCTTCGCTGTAGTTGCTAAAACAAGTTAAAGTGTTTTCTTCTTCCAGTTTGAATAAATCCTCGCTTAAGTCCGGATTAATTTGGATATTAGTAATTGATAAACTACCATAAGTCCCTTCTATCCTTAAAGGGAAATCGTATTCTCCTATTTTTTTATACTCTTTTACCTTGAGTATCTGAGTTGAACCGTGTCCATAACTATATTCTACTTTCTCTAGTTTTAACTCTTCAGTATCAAAATAAAATCTGTGCTTCCAATTTGAGCCACTTCTTGTTTGAGGAGTTGCCTTAAAGGACATTTCTAAAACTAAATAATCCTCATTTTTAATTGATTCTTTCTTAACAGTGACATCACCCCAGTTTTTTAGCGTGTTCTTATCGAGTAATGGCAACAAGAACCAACTACTAGAGAAATGATACATTCCGATGCCATCGGTTATTTCACCCATACTCGTGTTATAGCTTAAGGACTTCTCAGGGATAATAAGATAATCAAGCTGATAATCATTATGGGAATATTCCATCTGCAGTCTGAAAAAGCCGCCCTGTTTGTAATAACAATTAGTCGTATAAAATAATGGTTTGCTTTCTATTTCCCAGCTTAGTGATTTGATATCTGCTGTTTTGGCATGTAGTCGGTCTAATAGCTTCTCCGCTTCAGGAGAGATTTCGGAGGCGAGGGAAATGCCGGAGCTGAAAAGTATAAATAGAAATACTAATTTTAACTTGACAAGAAAAGCTTTCATTATTCTCCTCCATGGGTTAAAAAGCTATTCTATTAAGTAGACGTTGTCCTTTCGGTAATGACTGAGGACATTTGTTATAGTTATGGATATACGGGAATAGTTTTAAGCCCTTCTGTTTCGTCCCAGCCATACATTAGATTCATGTTCTGGACTGCCTGGCCCGATGCGCCTTTGATGAGGTTATCTATTGCTGTAACTACGATTGCCAAATCGTCTTTGACAGTAACCGATATTTGACAGTTATTTGTTCCCCTTACCAATTTTACCTGCGGATTTTCTCCTTCGCCAAGTAATTGGACGAAAGGTTCGTTTTTATAAGCTTCCTGATATTTTGCCCATATTTTATTTCTGTCAGCTGGCTTATTAAGTTTTATATACATAGTAGTAAGTATGCCTCTTGCTACAGGGACAAGATGAGGAACAAAAGTCACTTTTATACCTGAACTCGTAATTTTTGAAAGTTGTTCTGCCATTTCCGGCTGGTGTCTGTGAGAGGCTATTTTATACGCTTTTAAATTTCCTTCTATTTCGGGAAGTATCAAAGATAGGTTAGCGTTTCTTCCTGCGCCGGATACTCCCGATAAAGAATTTACTAATACTTCATTAACGAGCCCCATTTTTACCAACGGATAAGCGCCGAGTATTACGGATGTGGGATAACAACCTGGATTTGCAATAAGCTTTGCTTTCTTAACTTGTTCTCTGTAAAGTTCCGGTAGACCGTATACTTTTTCTTTTAGTAACTCAGAATGAGTGTGTTTTAATCCATACCATTTTTCATATATATCTGCGCTGTCAAATCTGTAATCAGCCGACAGGTCTATAACTTTGAGCCCTTTTTCTAAAAACTCAGGGACAAGTTTTAAAGCTACAGTATGAGGAACTGCAAGAAAGACTAAATCAACTTTATCGGCTACTTGTTCCACATTCTCAAAAATCTCGCACTGTATATCCATTATACCTTTGAAATGCGGAAAGATTTCAGAAAAAGGCTGGCTCTTATCAATCTTTGCCGTAAGAGAAGTAATCTCTACTTGCGAATGATTGAGTAAAATTCTAACCAGCTCCGCACCGGTATAACCCGTTGCTCCGACTATTCCTATTTTTATCATAATGCCGATATATTAGAACTTATGCAGATTTTTTTCAATTACTTCAAAGTTTTTTCTTGTAGCGCCTTGATTGGATGTTGCCGTATTATATGCGTTCTTGCCTAATTTTTTTCTTTTTTCAGGAGAAGATAATAATTCAATAAATTCCTTTTTTAATTGCTCCTGGTTTTTCACCTGTATCAAACCCTCGCCTTTCTTGAGTAATTCCACCATCTCTTTCTGTTTGAAAGTATACGGGCCTGTAATAATAGGTTTGGACAAGAAAGCCGGTTCAAGAAGATTGTGTCCGCCAATGGGAACAATACTCCCGCCTACAAAAACAATATCTGCTACCGAATAAATTTTTGACAGTTCCCCGATAACATCTATAAGGATTATTTTTTCTTTTACTTTGGAAGAATTCATCTTGGTTCTTCTTATATGCGAATATCCCTTTTCTTTGATTAAATTTTCTATTTCGGGCATTCTTTCGGGATGTCTTGGGACTAAAATTAAAATTGCTTCGGGCAATTTTTGAGTTATTTCCTTAAAGGACTCAAGAATTGCTTCTTCTTCTTTTGGATGAGTGCTTCCCGCTACTATGACGGGGGTTCTGCCGGTTATGTCCCAATTCTTTATCTGTTCTGTCATATTCGCAATGGCTAAGTCGAATTTTGTATTTCCCGTAACGGTTATTTTTTCCGGACTGACCCCCAAGTAAATTAATTTATTTTTGTCTTCTTCTGTCTGCATACAGAATGCGGAAACATTGCTTAAAATTTGTTTTAGAAGCGGGCGGATTTTTTTATATCTTGTAAAAGAAGTTTCAGAGATTTTTCCATTATTTAAGACAAGGGGAATATTAAAATATTTTGAGTATCTTAATAGGTTAGGCCAAAGCTCGGTTTCGGCGAGAACTATGACCGAAGGATTAATTTTTCTTAACGCTTTTTTTATTGCGAAAGGAAAATCAAAAGGGAAATAAAATATACAGTAGGGTTTTTCTTGTAATTTATACGCCATTTCTCTTCCTGTTCTGGTGATTGTGGAGAGCGCTACTTTATAATCAGGCAGTTCCTTGTTAATGAGAGAAATTAACGGTTTAGAAGCTATTACCTCGCCTACGGAAACTGCATGAATCCAAATGATTTTCTTATTTTGATTCTGGGCTTGCCCTATACCAAAACCAGTTCGGTTTAGGGTATAAATCCCAAATCTCTCCTTAAATCCTCCGTTTTTCCATAAAACTCTTATGATGTAAAACGGAAAGGCAAGAAATAATAATAAATTGTATAGAAAGTAAGTCATGTTTAATATAAATTCCTAATTTCTAATAAAATGTCTAATGTAGTGGCAAAGCTTGCTTTGCTTTTTTTGTTTGCAGAGTAAACTCTGCCACTACAAATAACAATAAACCGCGCCGATAAATCGGCAACTACATGTTTTGCTCTACTCTACTTAAATTACTAATGAAATGTCTAATATCCATTTCCAGAAAATATCTACCGATATTCTATCATTTTGGAAATTAGTAATTGCCCGCCTGCCAAATCTTGTCGGGCAGGGATATTAGAAATTTTTTTTATCCTATCTTTATCGGATTTGGCATGAAGGTTAATGTAAAGATAATAAGTGCTATTAAAGCTAATATCTTTTCCTGTTTGCCTATTGGCGATAGTTCGTTCATAGCGCCAGGGTTGCCTCCGCGAGAAAGAAACAAGCCGAGTAGTCCCCATATAAGCCATCCGGGCCAAACAGAATAGCCTCTAAATCCTAAAAATCCTATCGCGCACATAAGTCCGCATGTAAATAAAGATAAACGTTGATGATTTTTGCTTCCCAATATCGCTCTTGCTATATGTCCCCCGTCTAGTTGTCCTACGGGAATTAAATTTAAGAAAGTTATGAATAGTCCTACCCAGCCTGCAAAAGCAAGCGGATGCAGGTAAAGACTTGAACCTTCCGGGACTTTTAATATTATACTCTGTAAAAATCTCAAAAGTATTGATTCACCAAATTGAATGCTTTCTCCTGATAGGGCAGGGGTTGCAATAAATGAAAGTTTAAGACCTATAGCAAGCACGATTATGCTGAAGAAAATTCCCGTAATAGGACCTGCTATACCGAGGCGAATCTGTGAATTTCTATCTGGCATAGGCGAACGGATTTTTATAATCGCTCCCAATGTCCCCAGAGGAAGAATAAACGGAGGCACAGGGATGAAGTATGGCCCATTAGCAGGAACATTGTTTTTGATTGATATGATTTTGTGCCCTAATTCGTGACTTCCTAAAATTAACAGAAGCCCTATGGAGAAAGATAAAGCTCCAACCCAGATGTTTTTCAGATATCCTGCTTCAACCAAACCGTAAGAAAAATAGTATCCCGCCATAGTTGTGGTAAGAAAAGTCAGAAAAAAAAGAAAGATAAGGAGGTTATTTTTTACGGGTTTTATTTGCTGGATTTTGGCCAATATGCAAATATTTTTTTCTTTTTCTTTTCTTAAAAAAGGATAAACATTTTCGGTTTCAAAATCTTTTCTGACGGCGTCGAAATCGTTAAGTAGATGGCTAAATTCAAAACAGAATTGCCCTTTTCGGAATATAAATTTAACGTTTGCAAAATGCTTATTTATTGCAAAAGAAAGCTTGTCTGTTTGTATGTCAAAATCTTTTATGTTTTCGCGATGCTTTATTTCAGGCTCCATTCTTCATATGCCCCTTCGTCTATTTCGCTTAAGAATGAAGAAGGACTGTTTTGAGACCAAGGCGAATTGCTTCTCATGGAAACGACAGGATAGGTAAGATAAAGTTGGTCTTTGGCTCTTGTCAAAGCGACATAAAAGAGCCTTTTTTCTTCTTCTCTTTCTTCTGCATTTTGCGCTTTATAAGAGGGGAAATATCCTTCTACCAGCGACATGATAAAAACCACTTTCCACTCCAAACCCTTTGATTGATGAACCGTCGAAAGTATCAGGCCTTTTTCTTCGGCTTTTAACTCGAACATGTCCTCGGCTCTTATTCCTCCCATTAAAGCTAGTTCCGACACGAATGATGCGCAGGATGAATATGTTTTTGCAAATCGCGCAAGTTGTTGAATGTCTTCCAACCTTCTACTCCAATCAGTGTAAGTTGTTTCCAGATATGAGGTATAAATGTCTTTTAATATAGTTTGTATTAGTGAAGACGGTTCCGTGTGCATTTTTTCGTTGTCGAGTTTCTTGAGTAATTTAATGAAATGGTTAAAGCTGTTTTCCGCGATTTTGGGTATTCCTATCTTTGTAGCGGTTAGGTCAAACGGGTGTGAGCTATTGGCCATCTGATTGTATATTTTACCTGCCGTTACTTCGCCGATTTTGGGTATGTGTTTTAGTAATCGCATCCAGGGAATTTGGTCTTTTTTATTTTCTATAATTCTCATGTATGAAAGAATATCTTTTACGTGCGCCTGTTCGAAAAATCTTAAACCCGATCTTGTCCAGAAAGGCATCCCTCTTTTTGTAAGTTCCATTTGAAGTTCCATCGAGTGAAAGTGTGCCCTGTAAAGGACGGCGATATCTGATAAGCGTATACCTTTTTCGTATAATTCAAATATTCTCTGCGCGATGAAAGAAGCTTGCTGGTAAACATCTATGGTAGAGACTACGATTGGATTTACCCCTTCTTTTCTTTGTGGGATAAGTCCTTTTTTAAATTTGTGACGGGCGGATGAAATTACACAATTTGCGAAATTTAAAATATGCGGTGTAGAACGATAATTTATATCTATCGTGAACACTTTTGCATCGGTATATTTTTTGGGAAATTCGAGGATGTTATCGTATCTTGCTCCCCTGAAAGAATAAATGGATTGGAAATCATCTCCAACTACCATCAAATTGCGCCAGCGTGCAGCCAAGATATCAAGGATTTCGGATTGCAGAAGATTTGTATCCTGGTATTCATCTACAAGAATATATCTAAAAGAGTTAGAATAAAATTCTCTTATATTTTCGTTTTCGCTCAAAAGAATAAGGAATTTATTAAGTAAGTCGTCAAAATCAAGCGCGTTTATATTTTTTTTCTTTTTCTCGTATTTCGAGAAAATTCTTTGAATGTCTTGAGTAAGTTCATCCAGATGGGGATATTTTTTGTCTATTACTAATTTTATATGTTCCCGAGTATTTATTGAAAGACCCAGAATATCTTGAAGTACTCTGGCCTTGGGGAATAATTTGCCGGTTTGTTGGGATGTTGCTTCCTGTTTACATATATTTATGAGGTCTTGAGAATCTGCGTTATCCAAAATTGTATAATCGGATTTGAATCCTATTTTGGGAGCGTGTTTTCTCAAAATTAAATTGCTTATATGGTGGAAAGTCCCTCCCCATAATTTGGAAATATCGTTACTGATTAAGCCTGAAGCGCGTTGTAACATTTCTTTTGAGGCTTTTTGCGTAAAGGTGACAAGAAGAATATTTTCTGCGGGGATACCTTTTTCCATAAGATAGGCGACTCTGGAAGTAACGACCCTTGTTTTTCCGCTACCTGCGCCCGCAATTACCATGCATGGACCATCTTCGGCGGTAACTGCTTGGAGCTGTTGCGGGTTTAGGTCTTTGAGATACTCTCCGCTTGGCGTAACCCCTTTGGGGGATTTAAGGATATATTCGGACATAATATAATAATAACCAAGATACAAGAAACAATA
>JAGLSL010000042.1 GCA_023135785.1 bacterium | reverse complement strand
AAAAAATTTGGCATATTTTTAGAGCCGGAGATAAAAATTGTTTAAAAAGAATGCTCTTTTTTCCCCTCTATTAAAAAGATTCAGCATAATAGTTGCATCAATCTTTTTTGCAGGCATTGTCATTGTCTATATTTTCATAGGCTCTAGTTTGTTCCTTATTAAGGATATAGAAATTTTAAATTCAGACCTGATAGACGAAGGGAGTTTTTCTCAATTAAAAAACAAAAATATTTTTCTTGTCAGAATGGATGTATTAAGGGACAGAGTAAATGAAATTCCTGAAATAAAGAATGTTGTAGTTAAAAAAGAACTTCCTGGTAAATTGATAGTTGAAGTGAATGAATATATCCCGCGCGCGCTTTTGAAGGAAAACATGAAGTTGGCGGTATCACAAGAGGGAACGATTTTCTCTTTCAGAGGCGATGAAAACGAGGATTATCCGCTACTTGTTTATGAGAAACAAAACGGGAAAGAAAATTTGCAGTTGGGGCAAACGTTTATAGGGTTTAAAAGAGCCATACAAACATACCTTTCTATAAAAGATATAGTTTCTGTGAAAATTATAAAAGTAAAAACAGAAACAGAAGTGTTTTTCCTTCTTGAAAACGCAATAACCGAGATTAGAATGGATAGCGAAGAATATGCAAAAGAATCATATTCTTTGTCGATTTTAATGGAAGTATTACCTTATAAAAATGTAAAATATATTGATTTTAGATTTGGCGAGGATATTGTGGTAAAACCGTAAAACGACAAAGGACGATGGAAGATGGACGATAGACGAATAAAAAAAGCGTCCGTCGTCCTAGTAACTCCGATATAATATCGGAGGAACGGTCGTGCTTCGTCCATCGTGATTTTTAATATGGAAAATAAAAATTTAATTACCGGGATTGATTTAGGCAGTAGTAAAATTGCTGTGGCTATAGGCGATTGTAAAGACGGAGAAATCAATCTTAAAAGTTATGAAATTGAAGAATCCGTTGGCATTAGAGGGGGAGTTATCGTTGATTTGAAAGCTGCCTGTGAATGTATTAGCAGGGTAATCCAAAAAGCGGAGAAAAAAGCAAAAACCGAAATCACTTCAGCTTTTATCGGCATTTCGGGACAACATCTTCATTCAAACAATAATGAAGGCAAGATTTCTCTATCAACTGACCAGGAAGAAATTGGAGTTCAACATCTAAAAGAAGTTATTTTTAAAGCTAAAACAAGCCCTTCATCTTTAGGGTTAGAAGTGTTGCATGTTCTGCCCTCGGAGTTTATCTTGGATAATGTAGGGGGGGGTAAAAATCCAATCGGACTTTTCGGAAAAGAATTGAAAGTTAAATTAACCTCTGTAATAGGGCTTACGACTGCAATTCAAAACGCAATAAGATGCGTTCATTTAGCAGGATTAGATGTAGAACATGTTATTGCAAATATGATTGCCACCGGAGAAGCTATTCTTTATCCGGAAGAAAAAGATTTAGGGGTGGGATTGATAGACTTGGGTTCACATTTGACAGATATTGCGATTTATAAAGGAGAATATCCTGCCTATTTGTCGTCGCTTCCTTATGGAGGAGAAAATTTGTCCAGGGAAATAGCAACCAGACTGCATATTTCATTAAAAGAAGCCGAGGAAATCAAGAAGAGTCATGGAGTTTGCCTAAGGTATCTGTTAGACAATAACGAAGAAATAAATTTCGGGAAACCGACTGCAAAAAAAATAAGAAAATTGGAATTGGCGGAAATCATAGAAGAGAAAAGCGAAATGTTGGTTTCGCATATATTTGCAAGAATTGGAAATTATCTGCCTTTATTAGGTTCGGGTATTGTGCTTACGGGTGGTACATCCAATCTTGTTGGATTAAAAGAAGTCATAGAGCAGAAGATGAATTTACCCGTGAGAATTGGCGGAATTAGAACGGATTTAATTGCTAAGGCGTCTATTTTTCAAAAACCTTCAGAATCGATGGAATATGCGACATCGTTGGGGCTTATTGCTTACGGAAAACGTGTTAGAGATAAAGAAAAAAATTTCCCGTGGGAAAAAGAGAATATTTATGATAAAACAATAGGTAAAGTTTTTAATTGGTTCAAAAATTTCTTTTAAGTAGAGTATCCCGAAAAATTCGGGATGTTTTACGAGACGGGGTCCATTAAAGAATAACATTGATTGCACAGATTTTTTGATAACGATTACACCGATTAAAGATTTGGATTATCTGTGTAATCTATGGTTTTTAATCGGCGTAATCATTATATGTGAACGAAGTGAACGTATATTAAAATATGTTTAAAATAGATAATAAAATAAACGGCAAATCCGCTTTAAATATCAAAGTTTTTGGTGTAGGCGGAGCTGGAGGCAATATCGTAAATTTGGCGGCAAGAGATACTTTTTCGGGTATAGAATTCATTAATATCAATACGGATTCTCAAGCGCTAAAGGCCTCATTGGCTCCTATAAAAATAGAATTGGGAACATATACAACTAAGGGCGAGGGAACAGGCGGCAATTTAGATGCTGCAAAAAGAGCTTGTGAAGAACAAAGGGAAGAAATTGTGCAGGTGTTAAAAGGAGCTCATCTTGTGTTCATCGTAGCAGGTATGGGCGGAGGCACCGGAACTGGCGCTGCTCCTGTTATTTCGGAAATTGCAAGCGGATTGGGAATAATGACTATTGCCGTTATATCGCTCCCTTTTTCTTTTGAAGGGAAAAAGAAAAAGATAAAAGCTATAAGAGGCAAAGAAGAGTTGAGAAGAAGCGTAGATGCTGTAATTGCAATCGAGAATGATAAATTATTTGAAAATTTTACGGAAAATTTATCCTTGACCGAAAGTTTCGAAAAGGCAAATCGTGTGTTTGCAGAACTTATCGAGAGTCTTTCTTCCCATTTAATAAATCCCGGAATAGTAAATATGGATATGGCGGCATTTAGAAAAGTCATAGAAGGCGGAAGGGAAGTCCTTTTGGCTATCGGCGAAGCAGAAGGCGAGGATAGAGTTTCATCTGCCGTAGATTTAGCGGTTAATTCACTATGGCTTGAGAAAAATAGTGTTAGAAAACTTAAAAGAGTTTTAATAAGTATTATGGGCGGAGAAGATTTAAACTTTAGGGAAGTAAGTCGGGTTGTAGAAATGATTAATCACAGAGTTCATCCCGATGCCTATATTACTTTTGGAGCTTTTGCTTTGCCCAAATACAACAACAAACTCAAAGTAATTATTGTCGGCGATACAGCCATGGTTGAATCAATACAGGATTTTAAAGAAGTATCCACAATCTCATCAACAAAGAAAAGTGAAGGAGGTCCCTTCTTATGGAAAGAATGAATTATGAAGACATAAAAAATGTCGATGCGGAAGTATGGGAGTGGATTAAAAAAGAACAAGCGCGAGAACAAGAAACCATAAACTTGATAGCCTCGGAAAATTTTGCTCCTTTGTCTGTCCTTTCTGCGCAGGGTTCTGTTCTGACGAATAAATACGCCGAGGGTTATTCTTTTGCCCGGTATTATGGCGGTTGCCAATTTATTGACCAGGTAGAAAAATTAGCGATAGAAAGAACAAAAAAACTTTTCAATTGTGAACATGCCAATGTCCAACCGCATTCCGGTTCCGGGGCAAACATGTCTGTTTATTTTTCATCTTTAAATGTCGGTGATGCAATTTTAGGAATGGATTTACGTTCCGGCGGACACCTCACTCATGGTAGTAACGTAAGTTTTTCAGGTAAATTCTATAAAGCATATTCTTATGGAGTAGATCCAAAAACCGAAATCATTGATTTTAATGTGGTCGAGGATTTGGCGAGAAAACATAAACCTAAATTAATTATATGCGGTTATTCTGCTTATTCCAGAGAAGTGGATTTCAAGAGCTTCTCCGAAATCGCTTCAAAAGTCGGCGCATATCTTTTGGCTGATATTGCGCATATTGCAGGATTTGTTGCGACGGGACTTCATCCTTCACCTCATCCTTTTACCGATTTTACAACGGCAACAACTCATAAAACACTAAGAGGTCCCCGCGGCGGGATAGTAATGTGTAAAGAAAAGTTTGCGAAGCAAATAGATTCTACTGTATTTCCCGGAATTCAGGGTGGTCCTCTTATGCATGTTATTGCAGCAAAAGCGGTAGCCTTTAAAGAAGCTATGAGCCCAGAATTTAAGGAATATCAAAAACAGGTTATAGAAAATGCCTCCCATCTTGCTACTTCACTTAAAGATAAAGGATATAGGATAGTATCAGGAGGAACGGACAACCACCTTATGCTTGTTGACCTAAGAAATAAAGGCATAACTGGAAAAGTCGCCGAGGAAGCCCTCGATAGAGCAGGTATTACTGTAAATAAAAATGGTATTCCATTTGATACTCAGAGCCCATTTATAACAAGCGGAATAAGAATAGGTACACCTGC
>JAGLSL010000041.1 GCA_023135785.1 bacterium | reverse complement strand
CGCAGTATGGATCTCAGCCCGCTGGAAAAGGTAATACCAGCTCGAGGATTAACCTGAACCTGATTAATGTTCTTAAACCGATATTCTACAGGGTCTTCAATAGTGATAATATGACAGTCCATTTTTGTATTTATAAAATCTATCATTGTAGCTAAAGTCGTCGTTTTACCGCTTCCCGTCGGACCTGTCACTAAAACTAGTCCGCGAGGACGATATAGAAGTTCTTTAATACCACTCGGCAAACCAAGTTGTTCGAAAGTCAACAACCTATAGGGAATAAGTCTTAAGGATAATCCAATTGTTCCTCTTTCATAAAAAACAGCTACTCTAAATCTGGCTAATTCTCCGAAACTAAACCCAAAATCTGTATTGCCCAATTCTCTTAATCTTTTTTGGTGAAGAGGCGTGGTAATATTTTTCATAAATTCTTCGGTATCTTCAGGCGTCAAGGGCGGATAATCCAACTCATGCAACGAGCCGTGTATTCTTAAAATGGGAGGTTTGCGAACTTTTAAATGCAAATCTGAAGCGTCTTCATCTACAACAATTTTTAATAACTCGGATATCTCCATTTTTTTCCCTCACTTTGTTCGGAAATCAGATGTCAGAAGTCAGAAAACAGAATTCAGATTCTTTCTGTTCTCTATTAACTGTCCCCTGTGCCCGAAGCTGTTAATAAAATAAATTCAACTCTTTGGGCGTCCCCCCTGTTAGTCTCGCCATTGTATCAGTGGCGGACTAGGGAGGATATACTTCATTCTATCCTCTGTCCTTATTCATCCACATCCACAACATCACTTTGAGTGTTAGAAATAACTTCTTCCGCAGTTGTAATCCCTCTGCAAACTTTAATCCATCCATCTTCTCTCAACAATTTCATTCCTTCCTGACGGGCCAAATCTCTAATTTTACGGGATACGATTTGTTCCAGCACTAAATCTCTTATTTTTTCAGACATAACCAAAAGTTCATATATCCCCACCCTGCCTTTATATCCGGAATTGTTGCACTGCTCACAACCTCTACCTTTTTTAAAAGTTGCCGTTTTTAATATTTCCGCGCCCATTTCCTGCTCTATTATTTTTAATATTTCTACGGGGGGCTGATAATTTTCAATGCATTTTTTGCATATAGTTCTAATTAATCTCTGTGCCAATATTGCTTGGACGGAAGAAGAAACTAAAAATGGTTTTACACCCATATCTATCAATCGCGTAAGCGCGCTTGCTGAATCATTGGTATGAAGAGTCGAAAAAACAAGATGTCCTGTCAACGCCGCTCTCACCGCTATTTCGGCAGTTTCCGTATCGCGAATTTCTCCAACCAAAATAACATCAGGAGCCTGTCTAAGCATACTCCTAAGAGCATTGGCAAATGTAAGGTCTATTTGCGGATTTACCGGCACTTGATTTATTCCGGAAAGTTGATATTCTACAGGATCTTCGACAGTTATGATTTTTTTGTCAGGAGTATTAAGTTCGTTCAGCACCGCATATAGAGAAGTTGTTTTTCCCGAACCCGTAGGTCCAGTAACAAGAATAATTCCATTTGTTGTTTTTATCACTTCTGACCATTTTTTTTGGTCTTCCTCTATAAACCCTAATTCTCCTAATCCAAGAAGAAGACTGGATTTATCTAAAATTCTCATAACTATTGATTCGCCGTGAATACTCGGTAGAGATGAAACTCTTAAATCAAGTGTCTTCCCCATTATGGTAACAAGAATTCTACCATCTTGCGGCAATCTTTTTTCTTCTATTTTCATACCTGCTAATAGTTTAATCCTAGAAAGAACCGATGGTTGTATTTTTTTAGGAGGAGCTTGTATTTCATGAAGTATTCCGTCAATCCTGTATCTCATGCGAAGCCTATTAATTAGAGGTTCAACATGAATATCAGATGCTCTAGCCTTAAACGCTTCCAAAATCAGCATACTCACAAATTTTATTATCGGAGCGTCCTCACCCACCTCCTCAATTGATTCGCCCTCTAACCCTGCAATAGACAAGTTTGATTCGCTTATTTCAGTAACTAAAGTGCTCAACGTTTCTTCTGCAACTCCATAGTGTTGGGTAAGTTTCGACTCCATATCTTGTTCTTTTGCCAATACAGGATTTATTTTATACCCTACGGTCTTTTCAAGATTGTCAAGCGATAAGAAATCCAAAGGGTCAGCTAAAGCGATTGTTAAGATTTCATTTTCCAATTTTAAAGGCAACAATTTATATCTTCTTGCTACTGCTGCAGGTACTAAATTGACAACTTTTTTGGGAGGGTTATATTCTTTAAGATTAATGGGGATTAAACCAAAATGGGAAGCCAATGCCTTGGTAAGAGCTTCTCTGCTGATAAATTCAAGTCTTACTAAAATATCACCTAATCTATCACCTGTGTTTTGTTGTTCTTTTAGCGCAATTTCGAGCTGTTCTTCATTTACAAGCCCCATGTTTATTAATGTATCTCTGAATATCTGTTGCTCTCTCTTCCCCATATTATTAACTTTTTGTTTTTCCAATCGTTCAAAATCGAACAGTCGAACTGAAAAGATATCAAACATCTAGCCAATAGTCAACTATTTTCGAATCTGCATTTGCAATAGGTTCTCCACCATTTTAAAGTCTTCTTCAGCATTAACACTTTGGGAATCAAACAAGCTGTTCACAACTTTAATTTTATAGTCGTTATCCAATGCTCTAAGCTGTTCTAATTTTTCTTTTTCTTCTAACAATGAAACAGGTAAAGTAGCAATCTTTTGTAAAAAATCCATTTTGTAAGCATATATACCTAAGTGTTTTAAAAATACGAAATCATCCTGTTTTTCTCCGTTATAAAAAGGGATTTGCGAACGAGAAAAATAAAGAGCAAAATTATTATTATCAACAACAACTTTCACAGTGTTACTATTCTGAAATTCTTTTATACTTGAGGATTGATATGCCAAAGTTGCCATGTCAATGATTCCCGATTTACGTAAAGACGAGACGAGACTTTCCACTGACAAAGAAGAAATCAAAGGTTCGTCTGCCTGAATATTAACAATTATATCCTCATCGGCAAGATTCAAAATTCTTGCGGCTTCAGCTATTCGGTCTGTACCACATTTATGCGAAGAAGAAGTTCTGATAATTTTCCCGCCGAATTTTTTTATTGAATTTTCAATTTCTTCGCTATCGGTTGCAATAAAAACATCAGAAAAAGAAGAAATCTTTGAAGCGTTTAGCCAAACCCACTGGATTAACGGCTTATCCAAAATTTTGCGCAAAAGTTTGCCTTGAGCTCTGGTTGAGCCATATCTCGCCGGGATAATGCAGAAAACTTTTTCCATTTGAATTCCTTAATTTCTGTATAGAGACTGAACGGAAATAAATAGAAATATGTTGAAATATATTGCCTATATACTATGTATTTCTAAGTATCTCCATTTATTTCTACGTATATCTAGTATATCCGTTATATTTCCATTTTTATTTTTAAGACGTTGCTCCCTTTGTGCCTGTTTGCTTTTCCATTTCTAAAAGTTTCTTGCCATACCCAAATCCCTCAACTGCCACCGGGTCATCGCTTCTAATAGTTCTGCTTTTGGATCTTTCTAAGTTATAAAATTCTCTTTTGTTTAATAGATTTAAAAACCTATCTTTAAAATCACCAAAACTTTCCCCATAAATATGATAAGAATCCGAAATATCCACATATCTGCCTACATTTACTTTCTTGTTGATTTTTTTTGATATTTCTTCGGAAATATATTTTTGAAGTTCCGTAATTCCAAATAGATTCATAAAAGCCGCTCTATAAGCATCTCTTGAACGCCAATGTGTATTCATTACCAAATAAAGTTCTGAGTTTTCCTCGAAAATTCTGCACCATATTCGCTGAAGACACGGAGGATCATCGGCGTTGGCGTCACAAAAAGGTATCCATGTAATCGCCTGAGCTCTTCTTGAATAATGCGTAGCGGAAAGTTTTTCTATTAATTTTTCCACCTGATTTACCCCGTTAGAAGTAGCCCCGACGTTACGTCGGGACGTACGGTCACCTAAGGGTGACCTACTTTTAACCCCTTTAGAGAATTTTTCTCTAACGGGGCGAGCGGAGTGAACGGTTTCCTTTGGATTTTGCGGCAAATGATAATTAAAAAGTCTATCGTGATAAGTATATGTCCATTTACCTTCTTCGGGATTGATCCAATTATCATGAACGCCAAAAACTATTTCTTGTCTGTATTTTTCCAAGTCTTCCATCCCTCCGGGGAATGCAAGATGAATTCTTGGCTGGGAAAACGGCTGATTTACAGCCATAATCATTGTCGCGTCTTTACTCGGCGGATCAATTGCTTTGTCATATTCGGTTTTATTTTCAGCGCCTTTTTCCCATAAAGCTACAAGACTTTTTTCCCAAACCTCTGCAACACCCTCGCCTTCTATCATTATTACGGGTAATTTCATAAGTTTCCCTTCATTATTGTTTTGTATTTTAACACTCTTATCGGAAAATTGTCTATCGCATATTATTGTATTGACTATACTATTAATGTATATGGTATATAATGGAAGCAATTGTTGTTTCTATCTCCCTTACATTTTTCCCTTAGAAATCGCAGAGCGATTTCAAGGACTTGGTTCCGGAAATCTTCCCCTGAGGAATGCAGAGCATTCCCAGGACTAAAGTACCCGAAATTTCAGGGTGCAGATTTCTCGGGGTCGAAATGTAACGGGGGGAATTATAAAATTATAAAAATGAAACCTTTCCTGCTTTTTGTATTTTGGTTGCTTAATATAAAAAAACGCACCTCTCGCACTCCATTTCATCCCGACATATGGGGGTTCTTGCCTTTTCTAATATTTCCACTGATATTAACTATTCCATGGTATTACCAAATGGTTCAACCGGAAAAACTTTCTTTTTTCCAAGCCAATTATTTGTTGGAAATAGGACCTCTGTTTTTTTATTATGTATTCGGCTTAATGATAATGTTATTTATAACCATAATCTCTTTCCCCCACGTCCCAAATTTAAAGATTTCATTTTTGGGATATTTATTCATGATAAGCGGAATGCTTTACGCTTTCAGATTGGCAAACGCTCCATATTTCAAAGATTTTGGACATATAACACCTATGTATTTTTTGGTAATGTTCAATTTACTGTTAATAAGCATTGTTCCGGGATTCCTACGCAGAGAAACCAACAGGCTCGTTTGCGCAATAGCTACATCGATGGAATTGGGATTGGTAATGTTATTGTTGGAAAAAGGTTCTGTCATATTTAATTTTACGTTATTACATGGAGTATGGATTTTCCCCTTATGCACCGCAATTATCATAACAAGTTGGTTCTTTTCAAGAAACAACTACGGATTAGGCGGCGGGATTTCAGGACTTGCTTGTTATTATACTTTCGGCCACATATTTAGGAATACTGCGATCGAAAATATCATATGGTTATCCACCCCCTTATTACTGTCGATAATTATCCTTTACAATTGGCTTACAAGACTTTCTTACAGAGTATCATACGACCCGGTTCTCAATATTTATACGAGGGGTTTTTGTAACAATATCATACACGGACACGCTAATATAAATATGGGAAGTAAATTTTCCGTTGCCATGTTAGATATCGACCACTTCAAAAGAATTAACGATACATACGGGCACGAGATGGGCGATAGAGTTTTACATAACATTGCCCAAGTAGTGCGCGGTTATGCAATGCCAAGAGGTATTACTTGTCGTTACGGAGGAGAAGAACTGGCGATATTTTTCCCTCACACAAAGTTATATAAAGCAGTTGCTATTTCAGAAAGGATACATAAAGCAGTGGGAAAAGTAACCATACCTGTAGCCAAAAACAAAAAAGAAACATTGACAATCAGCATAGGAGTGGCAACAAATTATAAAGGCGAAAGCATTTTACAAACCTTAAAAAGAGCAGATGACGCGCTCTATCGCGCAAAAGAAGGAGGACGAAACCAGGTCAAAAAAGCCGAGCCACCATTGACTGAACCAGAACAAATTCAGCCCATAGACAACCAATCCAACACCTCACCAAATTCATTAGCATAAGCATAAAAAATGAGTCAAAACAATAAAAAAGAATCAAGAAATTTTACTTTTCTAAAAATTATTGCCCTCATTGTTTTAATCATTATCGCGCTCAAGTTAAGAATCGTCGCCATGAATTCAACGGGATACGGTGCTCTTGTCAATATCCCATTGTTTGTTTTGCCGCTGCTTTTAATAGGTTATCTTATCTGGGATCTTTTCGGCGACCAAATTAGCGAACCAATTGCTTCTTTTATTTTGCAATCGGGAGAAAAAATCTCCAAGCCCAAATATTATTCCAAAGCACGCGCGTTGTTAATGCAAAATAAAATTGAAGATGCAATAAAAGTTTACGAGAAAATTTTAAACGAAGACAAAACCGACATTACGGCTTATTGCGAACTTGCGGATATCTACTATGAAAAATTAAAAGACTTTTCAGCTGCCTTCAACTGCTACGAAAAAATAGAACAATATGCTCGGGAAAATACCGACATAATATTTGCTATAAACCGTAAAGCAGACATTTACTTATTGGATAAAGATTATTCTAACCCCAAACCCCCCGATATCGTCGGGGCGGGAGAGCAGGCTCGATTCAGGGCTAAAGCAATTGAAGAACTAGAAAAAATAACACAAAAATTCCCAAAAACAAAAGATGCAAAACGCGCCGAAGAGAGAATGAAGAATCTAAAAAATAATTAATAGAAATACATGGATATACAATGGATATATGATAGAAATGCATAGAAATATATGGAAATACAGTGGATATACATAGAAATATAGTAGATATACAATGGATATATGATAGAAATGCATAGAAATATATGGAAATAAATAGATATACGTGGTAGACAGGCAATATATATCCCTGCTTGCCCCGATGTAACATCGGGACAAGCGGGCAGGTAAATGGGCAAATACTGTATCCTCACCTTTAAATAATTGACTTGATTTTGGCAACCTTTGCAAAAAGCTACTATTTCAGCTGATGAAACTTTTAGATTAGAGAACCTATCTCCTGGTGAACATATTATAGTCACTGGAGATAACTCTTCTATCAGAGTTACTACAGACTTAATTACTGTTGAAGAAGATACAGAAAAATGAAAGACATTCTTATTGAAATTAATCACCATGGGAAACTAAACAGCTGATAGAAGAATCAAGTGTTGCACTCTATACAGAAACCGATTACCTGCCCCAGTAAAATAGAGTACAATGAATCTCGTTCCGGTTGTGGTGAATCATCCTCCGGTTGTGCTTTACCCTCATATTTTATGATAAATGGGGAAGTAACCGTTAAAAATCTCAAACCCGGCAAATACTACGTTATGACGAGAGCATTAGACCATCTTTTTTCAGAAAAAAAGGAAGTTGAAGTTTCGGACAAAGAAATTTCCATAACCATAGAACTCAATCCCACAGGAAAAGTTACTTCATCTTCGGTAGAGGGCAGGAAGCAGAACCTTAAATCTAAGAATGCCATTGATGGCAGATATGGGAACCAGATGAGCCGGTGAGTTTAGTGACCCGCAATGGATTATGTTAAATTTTGGGGAAAAAGCTGTATTCAACAAGGTTATTTTATATTGGGAAGATGCTTTTGGTAAAGCATATGAAATACAAGTATCGGATAATAAGAAAATTTGGGAGAATGTCTATTCTACCGGCAACAGAGGTGACGAGACAGATGAGATAAAATTTGATACGATAACAGCCCGCTATGTCAGGATGTATGGAACAAGGCAGGCAACCAGATATGGTTATCATTCTCTATGGAAATTTAGTGTAGAAAATTAATTAACAAATTAGAAAGGGCAATTAAAAGCAAAATAAACCTTCAAGCTTAAAGTTATCAGGGGGAATTGGTTTCATTTGAGCTTCAAAATCCTGGTGAGACAATTTAGTCGCAGGCGCGAAATGGCCTGCGGCTAAATTCAACAAGGACAGATATAGGAAGATGTCTTTTATAAAATAAAATGCAGGGAGAGAGTAAATTAATGAATGTGGTTAGAAGAGCGGTAAGCTATGTCTTGATATTATTTGTTTCAGTTTT